>NZ_FQXO01000041.1 GCF_900129995.1 Caloranaerobacter azorensis DSM 13643
CGAACGGTACGTACGGTGGTGTGAGAGGTCGGTAGATGAATTAATCATCTACCTCCTACTCGATTATGATTTTTAACAAATAGCGAAATGTATTTTACAATATTGATATAATATGGTATAATTTTTGTGAAAATATAAAACGAATATAACTCACAATGATTATATATAAAAGTGAGTTTTACGTTTGTATAGATGAACTATGAAAAATATTTAAATTGGGTTGTTTTTTAGATTTATAGTTTTTAAAGATTTGAATTAGTGCAAACATGATTTTATGAATATTTTTAATTTTGTAGAGATTTTTTAGTACTTACAGAATTTCGTTGTAAACTAAAATTATATTTTTAAGGGGGGGTTTTTATGTATTTCGATAAAAATAATACTTATATAACAGAAGATAAAAGTGTAATTTTTGATTTAGACAAGATGGATTTTTACGAATTAAATAGTAGCTATTATAAAAAGTTCCAAGATATATATTATAATGGGATAAATAACGATAAAGTGAATGATAAGGAATACAAGGAGATATTTGATACCTTTTTTAATAATAGAACGTCGTATATAAAACATAATAAAAGATTAAAAGAATTGGATTATATTAAAATACATGTGAGCAATACTTGTAATTTAGCATGTAAATATTGTTATGCAAATCAAGGTAATTATGGTTCTCAAGATAAAATAATGACACGAACTACAGCTAAAAGAATAAGTGATATTATAATTAGTAAATTTAGTAATATTAGTAATATAACTTTTTTTGGTGGAGAGCCATTACTTGGGATAGATGCAATTGAAGAAATATGTAAAAATTTAAGTGAAAAAAATATAGCATATAACATAATAACCAATTTGACTTTAATTGATGATAAGGTTATAGAAGTGCTTAATAAATACAATATTAAAATAACTGTAAGCGTTGATGGACCTAAAGAGATTAATGATTTTAATAGAGTTTTTAAAAATGGAAAAGGAACTTATGATGTTATAGCTAAAAATATAAATATTTTACAAAGAAAAGGGATGATTCCTATATGTATAGAAGGGACATATACAGAGAATTCTGCAGCTAAATATACCAGACAACAGATAGCATCTATGTTATATGATGATCTATCTATAAAAACAATATCTATATTGAATGAGAAGAAATCAAAGCAAGAAAATACAATTCAGGATATTAGTATTAATGAGGATGAATTAAAAAAGGAAGTTAATTTCACTTTTGATAATATTGCGGCTAATAGGTTTATTTTTTTAGATGATATTTTTCTAATATTTTCATATTTCTTTTCAAAGACTTTTATGCATTATTTTTGTAGAGCAGGTATAGAATTTGTTTCGATAAATATAAATGGTGATATATATCCGTGCCATCTGTATATTAATAAAGTTCAATATAATATGGGGAATATTTTTTCAAATGAAGATTTAGAAAATGAAAATAAGTATACATGTGTTCGAAATAAAATGATGGAGTTGAATAAGTTTAAAATAGAAAAGTGCTCAAAATGCATAGCAAGATTTTGGTGTAAACAATGTTTGGGTTCTCAATTAACAGATGATGGTGAAATGAAATTAAACTTTAGTGAGTTTGAATGTAATTTAAGAAAAAAGAAAACGGTATTAGTGTTAGAAAAAATTGCAGAATTACAGAAAAAAGGATTACTAAATGAAATTATTAAAACAATTTATGAAATACAGTCAGAAGAATAAAGTTTATTAAATGTATAGTAGCATAAAAATAAATTTTAGGGGAATAAAATGAAGTTTAATTATATTTTAAATATTCTAAAACAATTTATCGGGGAGAAAGTATAAACATTCTACAAAGTATTATAGATTTTGCTTTATTTCAAATATTTAGTATTAATAAAAATAGGGGGATTATATGAATGAAAAAATACTTATATAAACACAAAGGACTACTGATTATTAATATAATATTAATGTTTGTGTTGACATTAACCGATATTCTATTAGCATTAGGATTAAAGGAAATTGTAGACAGTGGGGTTAATAAAAATATAGATAGATTTAAAGAAATCTTGTTTTATGCAATCATATTTGTTATTTTAAGTTTTCTATTAGACTATATAGTAGATGTCATGAAGGCTAAATATATAAATAAAACTTTTTTAGATTTAAAAGAGGATTTGTTTAGTAAACTCATACAGAAAGATATAATGTCTTTTAGAAAACAGAATATTTCACATTATATATCTATGTTTACAAACGATATAACGATGTTAGAGCAAGATTACTTTAATACTATTTTAGATTTTATATATCAGAGCTTTAGACTTATTACAGCAACCGTAACTATAGTAATCATAAATCCTTATTTGTTAGTAACTGTAATAATTGTAGGTGGGTTACCTATTCTAATACCTAATCTATTTGGCAAAAAAGTTTCACAATATAAAAAAGAATTTTCTGATTCTTTAAGCAATTTTACTACATCAATGAAGGAGTTTTTAAGTGGTTACGAAGTTATAAAGAGTTTTAATATAGAGAATAAAATAAAAGAAGAATATGCTAATTTCAATAGTGAAGTTGAAAGGACTAAATATAGATTTAAAGTTATTAGTTCATTTGTAACAGCTTTATCATCAGTATCGGGTTTTCTAATGTTTTTAGCGGTAATTGTAGTTGGTACATATATGGTTATAAAAGGGCTTATGACTGTTGGTTATTTGATAGCTTCTGTTCAATTGATGAACTACATAGTTAGTCCATTAGGGAATTTAGCCGGAGATATTAATAAAATAAAATCAATAAAGAAAATAAATGAAAAATTTATGGAACTTTTATTTTCTACTGTTAGTGATAAAGAAGGAATTGAAAAGGTCGCATTTAATGATAAAATTGAATTTAAAAATGTTAGTTTTTCTTACAAAGAAGGTAGAGACGTTTTAAAAGATGTTAATTTTTCTATTAGTAAAGGTGAAAAATGTGCCATTGTAGGCTCTAGTGGAAGTGGTAAAACTACTATATTGAAATTATTGTTAGGATATTTTGACGACTTTGACGGCGAGATTACAATAGATGGAATAGATATAAGGAAAATAAAAGCAGATTCTTTATATCAGTTGATTTCAGTAATACAGCAAGAAGTATTTATGTTTGATTCTAGTATAAAAGAGAATATAGTTTTATTTAATGATTATTCTGATAATTATTTAAATGAAATTATTGAAAAGTCAGGATTAAAACCATTAATTAATTCGTTGGATAATGGATTGAATACGTATGTAGGAGAGAGTGGATGTAATTTATCAGGTGGAGAAAGACAGAGAATAGCAATAGCTAGAGCTTTAGTTAAAAACACACCTATTTTAATATTAGATGAAGCTACTTCATCATTAGATAATGAGACTGCATTTAAAATAGAAAATTCATTAATAGATATTAAAGAATTAACTATTTTAGTAGTAACTCATAAACTTATAGGAAATATACTTGAAAAATACGATAAAATAATCGTAATAAAAGAGGGAAGAATTAAGGAGATAGGAACATTCCAAGAGTTAATAGATAAAAAAGGATATTTCTATAGCTTATATACTATCGAAGGCGGTTTGATAGATGGTAGTGAATCGAAATATCTATCGGCTGCAGAATGATTATACATCTAAATTGCGTAAATATATTTTAACCCCTGCTTATAATAGCAGGGGTTAAAATATATTTTTAGAACGAAATATTTGATTTAAGTAAATATTGTAAGGAAGATTTTATTGAAATCCATAGACGGAAATTATATTATTAAAATACCTAATTGAATTGTGTATAATTTTAAATGGATATATAAGCAAAATCTAACCCAATTTATTTAAATCAAAAAAATCAAAGATTTTGTTATATAGAGAAAAGAATGAAAGTGAGAGGAGAAAAATATATGATTTCTTTAGATACTTTAAATGATAGACAGAAAGAGGCAGTATTAACTACAGAAGGACCATTATTAGTATTGGCTGGTGCAGGTTCGGGAAAAACAAGGGTATTAACTTATAGGATAGCATACCTAATAGAAGAAAAAGGGATAAAACCAGAGAATATTTTAGCAATAACTTTTACTAATAAGGCTGCTAATGAGATGAAGGAAAGAATAGAAAAACTTATTGGTGGTAAAGCTCAAAATATGTGGATTGGAACATTTCATTCAATATGTGTAAGAATTTTAAGAAGAAATATCGATAGGATAGGATACAGTAGAAATTTTGTAATATTCGATACGACTGATCAAAAGACACTTATAAAAGATTGTATAAAGGAATTAAATCTAAATGAAGAGTTTTATGAACCGAAGGCTATTTTAAGCTTTATAAGTTCTCAAAAAGATAAGCTTATAGATGCGGATACATATATGAGGGATAATTATGGCGACTTTAGAGAAAGGAATAAGGCTTTAATTTACAGCTTGTATCAAAAGAAATTAAAAGAGAATAATGCATTAGATTTTGATGACTTAATATTTAAGACCATAGATTTGTTTAGAAAAAATCCAGATGTTTTAAATGATTATCAGGAGAGATTTAAATATATTTTAGTGGACGAGTATCAAGATACAAATAGAGCACAGTATGAATTAATTAGATTATTGTCGAGAAAATATATGAATATTTGCGTTGTTGGCGATGATGATCAATCGATTTACAAGTTTAGAGGGGCAGATATTAGGAACATACTCGAATTTGAAAAGGATTTTCCAGATACAAAAGTTATAAAACTTGAGCAGAATTATCGTTCTACTAAAACTATACTAGAAGCGGCTAATCATGTAATAAATAATAATTATGGGAGAAAATCAAAGAGATTATGGACTGAAAATGATGGAGGAACTTTAATAAAACTTTATAGAGGTTACAATGAGCATGATGAAGCTAATTTTATAGCAAATAAAATAAATGAAAAAATTAAAAATGAAGGTTTAAAGTTTTCAGATTTTGCTGTTCTCTATAGAACAAATGCCCAATCGCGTGTTATAGAAGAAGCATTAATAAAATCGAATATCCCTTATAAAATAGTCGGAGGGCTTAAATTCTATGATAGAAAAGAAATAAAAGACATTATAGCATATTTAAGGCTTATACAAAATCCAGTTGACAATATAAGTTTAAAGAGGATAATCAATGTACCTAAAAGGGGGATTGGCAGTAAGACTATTGAAAAGATAGAAGCATATTGTCAAAAGACGGGCGAGAGTCTATATAGTGCTATATTAGATGCAGAGGATATCCCAGGGTTATCGCAGAGGGCTATTGCTAATATAAATAAGTTTACTACTCTAATAAATAAGTTTATAGCTATGAAGGAGATTTTAGGAGTAAGAGGGCTTATAGAAAATGTTATAGATTCAATAGGGTATATAGAGGAACTTAAAAAAGAAAATACAATTGAAGCTGAAAGTAGAATAGAGAACATAAAAGAATTTATTTCTGTAGCAATAGATTTTGAACAAAAAAGTGAAGAAAATACTTTAGAGGAGTTTTTAGCAAGTATTTCACTGCTTTCAGATATTGATAATGTAGAAGATGAGGGAAATGCTGTTTTACTTATGACATTACATAGTGCTAAAGGTTTGGAGTTTCCAGTAGTATTTTTAGCAGGAATGGAGGAAAGAATTTTCCCACTTTCAAGAGCACTTGAAAATGATGAAGAATTAGAAGAAGAAAGAAGATTATGCTATGTCGGTATTACCAGGGCAATGAAAACTTTATATATGACTTATGCCACTGAAAGAACTTTATATGGACATACCATGTATAATGCTGCATCAAGATTTATAAATGAGATACCAGAATATCTTGTGGAGAATTTAAATGAAAAGACAGTGAAAGTATCAAATAAGATAAAAAAAGATACTAATAGATTCTTTACAGGGGTAGTAGAAAAAGATATTAGCAAATCGAGCGTTTCTTCAAATGATATAAAACCCGGGAAGAAAGTTAGGCATAAAATATGGGGGATAGGAACAGTTGTACAGGTTAAAGATAAGGGTGGAGATAAAGAGATATCGGTTGCATTCGAAAGTAAGGGCATTAAGAAACTTATGCTTAACTTTGCACCAATAGAAGTGGTGGATTAGATGTAAAATTAAAAATTGAAAATGTAAAATTGGTAAAGAAGGTGAGATGATGGACAAAAAAGAGCGTATTAGAGAACTTGTAGATATAATAAACGATTTAAATTATCATTACTATGTTTTAGACAATCCTAAAGTTAGTGATAAGGAGTATGATAAGCTCTATGATGAATTAGTAAAATTGGAACAGGAAACGGGAATAGTCTTAAGCGATTCTCCAACACAGAGAGTTGGAGCAACGCCGCTTGAAAAATTCGAGAAGCATAAACATTTAGGTAAATTATGGAGTTTGGATAAATGTAAAACTGCTTTAGAATTAAAAAATTGGGATACAAGGGTAAGGAGATTAATAGAAGAGTACAATAGAGAAAATGAAGAAAGATTACCTAATCCTACTTATGTAGTCGAGTATAAATTTGATGGCCTTACAATTAATCTTACTTATAGAGAAGGGAAATTAGTACAAGGGGCGACTAGAGGTAATGGAGAAATAGGGGAGGCAATACTGCCGCAGATAAAAACTATAAAATCGATACCCTTGAGTATAAAATTTAAAGGTACTGTTGAAATACAGGGTGAAGGACTAATGCCTTTATCAGTTCTAGAAGAATATAATAAGACAGCAGATGAACCGCTTAAAAATGCGAGGAATGCGGCTGCTGGAGCTTTGAGAAATTTAGATCCTAAAGTTACCGCAAAGAGAAAATTGATAGCTTATTTTTATAATGTAGGCTATATAGAGGGGAAAAGTTTTAATACACATCTTGAAATGATAGATTTCTTAAAAGAAAATAGACTGCCAGTCAGTGAATATATAAAGACTTTTAATAGCATTGATGAGGTAATAGAAGAAATAGAGAGAGTAAAGGAAGTCAGAAATACTCTTGATGTTTTAACAGATGGACTTGTGATAAAAATAAATGATATGAGAACAAGAGAGGTTTTAGGCTATACACAGAAATTTCCACGTTGGGCCATAGCATATAAATTTGAAGCAGAAGAAATGACGACGAAACTGATAGATGTTAAGTGGAATGTGGGAAGAACGGGAAAAGTTACCCCGACAGCGATACTTGAGCCTGTTGAAATAGGTGGAGTAACAGTTAAAAGAGCTACATTAAATAATTGGGACGATATTCAGAGAAAGAAAGTTAAAATTGGCTGTAGAGTATGGATAAGAAGATCTAATGACGTAATACCAGAAATAATGGGAACAGTTGAAGATAGTTGTGAAAATCCTAAAGAAATAGAAAAGCCAAAAGAATGTCCTGCTTGTGGTAGTGAGCTTATTCAAGAAGGAGTGCATATTTTCTGCCCGAATTCTCTATCCTGTAAACCGCAGTTAGTTTCTAGATTAGTTCATTATGCGAGTAGAGATGCAATGAATATAGAAGGATTCAGTGAAAAGACAGCAGAGCAGTTATACGAAGAATTAGGGCTTGAAGATATACCAGGGCTTTATGAGCTAAAATTTGAGCAGTTAATCAATTTGGATAGATTTGGAAAGAAAAAGGCGGAAAATCTGTTAAATGCAATTGAAAAGAGTAAAAATTGCAGATTAGACTCATTTATATTTGCATTGGGAATACCTAATGTGGGAAAGAAAACTGCAACCGATTTAGCTAATACATTCAAATCTCTCGAAAGATTGATGAATGCAACTTATGAAGAACTTATAGCAATACCTGATATTGGAGACAAAGTGGCAAATAATATAATAGAGTTTTTTACGGATGAAAAAATAATTTCTAATATAAATAAACTTTTGGACGAAGGTGTAAATCCGGTTTATAAAGAGGAAAAGATAGAAAATGATACTATATTTTCGGGGAAAACAGTTGTTGTAACTGGGACTATTGAAGGAATAAGTAGGAAAGAAGCAAAGGAGATAATAACTAAAATGGGAGGAAAAGTATCTAGTAGTGTTAGCAAAAAGACTGATTACGTAATCGTAGGAGAAAATCCGGGTTCTAAATATGATAAAGCGGTGGAATTAGGTATAAAAATAATTACTGGTAGGGAATTTTTAGATATTATCGATTCTTTTTCCGAATGAGTGTTATTTTAATAGACTATAGACTTTTTAAGGAGGATATTATATGAAAATATCTCAAAAAGAAATCAAACACATAGCAAAGTTAGCAAAGCTAGAAATTGATGAAAATGACGTAGAGAAATTTACCAATCAATTAACAGCGATTTTAGAATTAGTTGAAAAGTTGAATGAAGTAGATACAGAAGGCATAGAGCCGACTTATAACATATATCATTCTAAAAATTTCTTTAGAGAAGATATTATAAAGCCTTCTTTAGAAAGAGAGAAGGCTCTTTCTAATGCAGAAGAGACAACAGAAGGACACTTTGTTTTAAAAATTTAAAATTGAAAATGTAAAATGTAAAATTATTAGAAATTAGAAATTGGAAATATAAAATTAGTTTACAAATAATTTTACATTTAATTTCCAATTTTACATTTCTTTGTTTTGTATATTGTTAACTTGATTTAATTAGAGGTGATATGAAAAGTGGATTTAATAAATCTTACGATACATGAATTGAGGGATTTGATACGAAATAGAGAAGTATCATCAGAAGAAATAGTGAGAAGCTTTTTAAGCAGAATAGAGAAATTAGAAGATAAAGTAGGCAGTTTCATAACTTTGACTAAAGAAAAGGCTATTGAAGATGCTAGAAAAATAGACAAAAAGATAAAGGAAGATATTTCTAATTTAAGTGATTTAGCGGGAATTCCTGTAGGAATTAAAGATAATATAGTAACAGAGGGAATTAAGACAACTTGCGGCTCTAGAATTTTAAAAAATTTCATACCGCCATATGATGCAACCGTTGTGAAAAGACTCAAATTAAGTGATGCGATTATAATAGGTAAGACTAATATGGATGAATTTGCAATGGGCTCTAGCACAGAAAATTCTGCCTTTAAGATTACTAAAAATCCTTGGGATTTAAACAAAGTACCGGGAGGTTCAAGTGGTGGTTCGGCGGCGGCCGTTTCAGCATCTTTAGTTCCATATGCTTTAGGTTCATCTACAGGAGGTTCAATAAGGCAGCCGGCAGCTTTTTGTGGAATAGTTGGATTAAAACCTACATATGGACTCGTATCGAGATATGGATTAGTAGCATTTGCATCATCATTTGATCAGATAGGGCCTTTGACTAAAGATGTAGAAGATTGTGCAATCGTATTAAACAGTATAATAGGTTTCGATAAAAAAGATTCTACATCTGTCGATAATGGCAATATTGATTATACAAAGGCGTTAATGAAGGATATTAGAGGGATAAAAGTGGCTCTGCCAAAAGAATATTTCGATGATAAAGTAGACAATAGGATAAAAGAGAAGGTATTAGATGCGGTTAAGGTTCTCGAGAAACTTGGGGCGAAAATAGACTATGTTTCACTACCTTTTTCAGAATATGCTTTGGCTACATATTATATTTTAGCACCTTCTGAAGCCAGTTCTAATCTTGCTAGGTTTGATGGTGTTAGATATGGGGAAAGAGTTGAAAATTATAATTCAGTTGAAGAATTGATTGTAAAGACAAGAACAAAAATGTTTGGTGATGAAGTAAAGAGAAGGATAATGATTGGAACTTATTTTTTAAGTTCAAGCCATTATAGTAAATACTATAAAAAGGCTCAACAGATGAGGACATTAATTATAAGAGATTTTGAAAGAGTATTTAGAGATTTTGATATTATTATATCGCCTACGACACCTACATTACCTTATGAGATTGGAGAAAAGAAACTCGTCTCTATGTATTTTTCAGATGTATTAACTGTGTCGGCGAATATTGTAGGGATACCTGCTATTACATTGCCTTGTGGATATATTGATGGTTTGCCGGTTGGAATGCAGATATTAGGTAAAATTTTTGGTGAAATTGATATATTGAGCGTAGCATATGCTTATGAAAAGAATAGCGACTTTCAAAAAAGAATTCCTGAAATAAAGGAAGGGATAAAAAGTGGCGTATAAGACAATAATAGGACTTGAAATACATGTTGAACTCTTAACTAAAACTAAAATATTTTGTGGCTGTTTAGCCGAATTTGGCAGAGAAGCAAATACAAATTGCTGCCCGGTTTGTTTAGGACTTCCAGGAGCTCTGCCTGTACTTAATAAAAAAGTTGTAGAATATTGCATAAGAGCGGGATTAGCTTTAAATTGTAAAATATCAAACAGAAGCAGAATGGATAGAAAAAATTATTTTTATCCAGATTTAGTAAAGGGATACCAGATTACTCAATATAGTAATCCTCTTTGTAAGGATGGATATATAAAGATAAATACAAAGCATGGCGAAAAGAAAATAAGAATCAAAAGGATACATATAGAAGAGGATACAGGGAAATCTATTTATGATGGAAATGGGAATGTTCTTCTAGATTACAATAGAAGCGGAGTTCCTTTAATAGAAATTGTAACTTATCCTGATATGAACTCACCCGAAGAGGCGAGAATGTTTTTAGAAAAATTAAAAGTTATACTTAAGTATATCGAGATTTCTGATTGTAAAATGGAAGAAGGTTCCTTAAGATGTGATATTAATATAAATGTTATAGACGAAAAAACAAAATTAAAGAGTACAATTACGGAGATTAAAAACTTAAATTCATTTAAGGCTGCTGTTAAAGCTATGGAATTTGAGGAAAAAAGACACATTGAATTATTGAAACATCGGGAAAACACACTTAAAGAGACAAGAAAATGGGATGAAAATAAAAACGAAACTGTAGTTATGAGGGGAAAAGAAACGGTTGAGGATTATAGATATTTTCCTGAACCTGATTTAGTAGAAATTGAAGTAGATGAAAATTGGATAAGGGATATTAAAGAAAATTTGCCCGAGCTTCCCGATAATAGAAAAGAAAGATTTATGAGAGAATATAATTTGCCAGAGTATGATGCAGCTGTATTGACATCTTCAAAAGAGCTGGCTAATTTTTTTGAAAAGACAGTTAAAATCAATAAAAACCCGAAACAAGTTAGTAATTGGATTATGGGGAATATTTTAAGGTGGATTAATGCTAGTGATATGGATATTAATGAGATGAAATTTACTCATAAAGATTTTGCTAATCTATTAGAGCTAATAAATAACGGTAAAATTAGTAATAATATTGGAAAGAAAGTATTAAAAATCATGTTTGAAGAAGGAAAAAATCCAGAAGCAATAATTGAAGAAAGAGGTTTGCTTCAGATAAGCGATGTATCAGAATTAGAATGCATAATTGACAGAATAATTGAAGAAAATAAGCAATCAGTAGAAGAATATAAAAATGGAAAGGAGAAAGTATTAGGTTTTTTGATAGGCCAGGTTATGAAGATTACAAAGGGGAAGGCAAATCCTCAATTAGTAAATAGGATAATATTGGAGAAGTTAAAGCAGTAATTCTAATTATTCAGCATCAAATATTACATTTTCTTAACAATTTATTAAAACTTATTTAATTGCATAATAAAGAAGTATAAAGTATCATAAAATAGAAAAGTAAAAAATTTCAGACAATTTTAATAAATCACTCAAGGTATAAAATTTTTAATTGGTCAAATTCTGAATTATGTGTATTCTATAAAATCATGTATAATTTTATAAGGAATATAGGCAAAATCTTCTTTGTTTAAATAGGAGATTTTGTTCTGATATATAATAAATTATTTATGTAATTCGTATAAATTTTTTGAAAAGAGGGGGGGAGGATTAAAGTACTTTTTTACTTTAGTATGTTACATTGTAAAAATTAATGGAGGTGTATTTATGTTTAAGTATACTCTAAAAAGGTTAGGGACTATGATTCTAACATTATGGGTTGTAGTTACTATCACATTCTTCTTGATGCATGCTATTCCTGGAGATCCATTCACTGATCAAAAAAGAATTCCAGCAGAGATTTTAGAAAATCTTAAAGCTAAGTATGGATTAGACAAGCCGCTAGTTGTACAATATTTTACTTATCTAAAGAACTTATTACATGGTGATTTGGGTATGTCATTGAAGTATAAGAACAGAACGGTTGCTGATATGTTGAAATCAGGATTCCCTGTTTCAGCTCAACTTGGTTTAGCAGCAGGTCTGTTTGGTATCACCATGGGTATATTATTAGGTATTGTTGCTGCACTCAATCATAAGGGCTTTTTTGATTATTTCGTTATTCTATTGGCTATATTGGGGGTTTCAGTACCAAACTTCGTTTTCTCAGCATTATTCCAATATTGGTTCGGGGTTAAATTAGGATGGTTCCCAGTTGCAAGATGGGGGACACCATATCACGTAATATTACCTGCTTGGGCATTAGGTATGAGAATGATTGCATTCCAAGCTAGGATGATGAGAACAAGTATGCTTGACGTATTAAATCAGGATTATATCAAGACTGCTAAGGCAAAAGGACTATCAAAATCTGTTGTTATTTGGAGACATACTATAAGAAATGCTATATTACCAATTGTTACAATTTTAGGGCCAACAATAGCTACATTACTTACAGGTACATTTGTTATAGAAAAAATATTTGCTATACCGGGATTAGGAAAATACTATATTCAAAGTATACAGCAGAGAGACTATACATTAATTCTAGGTACAACAGTATTCTATTCAGCAATATTGATATTTATGATATTCTTGGTTGATATTGCATACGGATTAATAGATCCAAGAATAAGATTAGATCGATAGAGAGGGGTTGACAAAATGGCTCAAGTTCAACTGAACAAAGATATGTTTAAAATAGTTGGGAAAGATGTTGAGAAATCACAAGAGTTAGTAAGACCAAGTTTGACTTATTGGCAAGATGCTTGGAGAAGGCTTAAAGAAAATAAATTAGCAATTCTTTCAATTGTAATGCTTGCATTATTATTAATACTTTCTGTAGTAGGACCTTATATGCGACCTTATTCTTATGATGAACAAGATTTTATGAGTATAAATAAGCCGCCTTCAGCTGAACATTGGTTTGGAACTGATGCATTAGGCAGAGATATATTTGTAAGATGTTGGATGGGTGCAAGAGTATCTCTATTTATTGGCTTTATGACTGCAATATTAAACTTTACGATAGGAGTAATCTATGGAGGAGTTTCAGGTTATTTAGGCGGTAATGTAGATATAGTGATGATGCGTATTATTGATATTATTTTCTCAATTCCGCAAATGTTATGGGTAATTCTTCTAATGGTTGTTATTGGACAAGGACTTCATACTATAATCATAGCATTTGCTATATCAGGTTGGGGAGGAATGGCCCGATTAGTTAGAGGTCAGGTGCTCCAGTTAAAAGAAATGGAATTTGTGTTAGCGGCAAAAACTCTAGGTGCAGATAGCTGGAGAATCATAACTAGACACTTAATTCCAAATTCTATGGGTCCAATCATTATATCAATAACTTTTGCGGTTCCGGGTGCAATATTCTCAGAGGCATTCTTAAGTTATATAGGTCTTGGACTTCCATTACCATTAGCGAGCTGGGGTACATTAGCATCAGACGGTAGTAAAGTACTTTTAATACATCCATACCAGTTATTTTTCCCATCGCTATTAATCAGTATAACAATGCTTGCTTTCAACTTATTGGGTGACGGTTTAAGAGATGCGCTAGATCCAAGACTTAGAAAGTAAAGGAGGATAATAAAGTGGAAAATAGAGATAGATTGTTGGAAGTAAAAGACTTACATGTTTCATTTGATACTTATGCTGGAGAAGTTAAAGCTGTAAGAGGAGTAGACTTTCATGTAGATAAAGGGGAAACTTTAGCTATAGTTGGAGAGTCTGGATGCGGTAAATCGGTTACGGCCCAGTCGATTATGAAGCTTATACCTATGCCGCCTGGAAGAATTAAGAAAGGCAGTATTATCTTCGATGGAAAAGATTTAGTTAAATTTACAGATAAGCAGATGGAGTCAGTTCGCGGTCGCGAAATCAGTATGATTTTCCAAGATCCTATGACTTCACTTAACCCTACTATGAAAATCGGAAAGCAGATAATGGAAGGATTAATTAAACATCAAAATATGACTAAAAAAGAGGCAAAAGAAAGAGCAATTGAAATGATTAAATTAGTTGGAATTCCAAATCCAGCAAAACGTGTTGAACAGTATCCGCATGAATTCAGCGGTGGTATGAGGCAGAGAGCGATGATAGCTATTGCACTAGCATGTAATCCTAAATTATTAATAGCTGATGAGCCAACAACTGCATTAGATGTTACAATTCAAGCACAGATATTAGACCTTATGAAAGAGCTGCAGAATAGATTAAATACATCGATTATAATGATAACACATGACCTTGGTGTTGTTGCTAATATAGCTCATAGAATAGTTGTTATGTATGCCGGTAAGATTATAGAATCGGGTACAAGTGATGATATATTCTTTAATCCGCAGCATCCTTATACTTGGGGATTATTACAGTCAGTACCTAGATTAGACGCTGCCAACAAGGAAAAATTAGTACCAATATTAGGACAGCCGCCAGATTTGTTTAAGCCGCCTGTAGGATGTCCATTTGCAGCTAGGTGCGATTATGCTATGCCAGTATGTAAGGAATACTATCCTGAAAAGACTCAGATAAGTGAAAAGCATCATGTACACTGCTGGCTACAGCATGAAATGGCGCCAAAGGTAAAAAATCCTATTGTTGAAGGAAGGAGATAGATATGGCTGAAGGAAGAAAAACGCTTATAGAAGTAAGGAACTTAAAAAAATATTTCCAAGTTGGCAAGGGCTTAACATTAAAGGCTGTCGATGATATTAGTTTTACTATAAATGAAGGTGAAACATTAGGTCTTGTTGGTGAGTCTGGCTGCGGAAAGTCGACGACAGGTAGAACAATCATAAGATTATATGATGCGACCGACGGTGAAGTTATATTTGATGGAATGAATGTTCATAAGTTGAATAAAGAAGAATTAAAGCAGTTTACAAGAAAAGCTCAAATGATATTTCAAGACCCATATGCATCATTAAATCCGAGAATGACAGTTACTGATATTATAGGCGAAGGAATAGATATTCATGGGCTATATACTGGGGAAGAGAGACAAAAAAGAATATATGAATTATTAGAGATAGTTGGATTAAATAAAGAGCATGCTAGTAGATTTCCTCATGAGTTTAGTGGTGGTCAGAGACAGCGTATCGGTATAGCAAGAGCGTTGGCTATAGAACCTAAATTTATAGTCTGTGATGAGCCTATTTCGGCTTTGGACGTATCTATTCAGGCTCAAGTTGTTAACCTATTAATGGAATTACAGCAAAAACTAGGTTTGACATATCTCTTTATAGCTCACGATTTGAGTATGGTTAAGCATATTTCTGATAGAATTGCGGTTATGTATTTAGGTTCAATCATGGAGCTTACAACTAGCGATGAATTATATGATAAGCCGCTACATCCATATACTAAAGCATTATTATCGGCTGTACCAATCCCAGACCCAGAAGTAGAGAGAAGCAGAAAGAGAATTATTCTTGAAGGGGATGTGCCAAGTCCAATCAATCCGCCACCGGGATGTAAGTTCCAAGCTAGATGTAAATTGTGTAGGAAAATATGTAAAGAACAGACTCCAGAATTAAGAGAAGTATCACCGGGACATTTTGTAGCATGTCATGTAATTTAATAGTAAGCTGATAATAAGCTGCCGAAGAATTTTCTTCGGCGCTTTGTTTTAAATTGGTGTAATGTATATCTATTTAGATGAATAAATATATTAGTGATTAATAAAATATTAGCTTGACAATATGTTAAAAATTTTTTATACTTTAATTAAATTTAATTAAGTTATATTTAAAAAAAGAAATATTATGATTGATTGGATTTGTAGTTTTCAAAAATTTTGCACTTAACAGAAAATTTTTAAAAATCTAGAGGACTTTTTAAATTTGTATAGAATTTAATATTTAGGATTTAAAATTTAAAAAAATTTAAAAATTTCTCACTTGACGAGTTTAAGGGGGGGTGAGGATTAACCTTTAAAAATTAGCTAGAAATTGTTATTTCAAGAGCAAAATCTTCAAATTTATAATCAATTAAAGAGGATTTTGCCTATATCCATTATGGAGATTATATTCTAAAGTTATTTAAAATCTATAAGGAATATAATTTCCTATGGATTATAACAAATTAAAGGGGGATTAGTTAATGAAAAAAAGTAAATGGCTTATATTGTTATTAGTTTTTACTATGGTATTTTCACTAGCATTAGCAGGCTGTGGTAAGACACCGGAGGAGCCACAGACTGGAAAAGAAGAACCAAAGCAAGATGAACAGCAAGCTCCAGCTGATACTGGAGGAGAGAAATTAGCTAAAGAACAAGTATTGAGAGCAAATCTTGGCGAAGAGCCACCTGATTTAGATCCGCAGACTACAACCGATACAGTTTCATTTGTGATATTGAATGCTACTTTAGAGGGTCTTGTAAGATTAAATCCAGATGGCAGTGTAGGTAAGGGAATAGCTGAAAGTTGGGATATAAGTGATGATGGTAAGGTTTATACTTTCAAATTAAGAGATGCTAAATGGTCAGATGGAGATCCAATAACTGCTTATGACTTTGAATATGCTTGGAAGAGGGCTATAGATCCAAAGACTGCTTCACAATATGCATATCAATTCTACGGAATTAAGAATGCGAAAGCATTCAATACAGGTGAAATAACAGATCCAAACGAAATTGGAATTAAGGCTCTTGATGAAAAGACTTTAAAAGTTGAATTAGAAAGACCAATGTCATATTTCTTAAGTTTAACTTCATTTATCACTTATCTACCAGCTAAAAAGGCTGCAGTAGAGAAGTGGGGAGACAAGTACGCAGCAGATGCTGATAAGATGGTATTCAGCGGACCATTTATGATAACTAGATGGGATCATGAACAGAAATTAATTCTTGAAAAGAACCCAAATTACTGGGATGCCGATAGTGTCAAACTTCAAAGAATCGAATTTGATATGATTAAAGATACTAATACTCCAATTAACTTATATGAAACTGGAGAATTAGATATGAGTGGAGTACCTGCTGAGTTCTTAGATAAGTATAAGGATTCACCAGAGTTTGTTAGAATGCCAGATGCTACTACATTCTACTTAGAGTTCAACTGCAAAGACAAATTCTTCAGTAATAAGAAGATAAGAAAGGCATTCTCATTAGCTATAGATAGAAAAGCTTATGTAAATGGAGTTCTTGCTAATGGTTCAATTCCAGCTTATGGTTTCGTACCTGGCGGTATCCCTGGAAAAGCTGGTGGAGAATTTAGAAAACAAAATGGAGACTTATTCTATGATGCTGGTACTAAAGGACAAGAGGCTATAGACGAAGCTAATAAATTATTAGAAGAAGGATTAAAAGAAGTTGGAGCTACTAAAGAAGAATTAGCTAAACATGTTGGTTACCTAACTGGTGATTCTGATATTGCTAGAAAATTAGCTCAAGCACTACAGCAGATGTGGAAGAAGAACTTAGGTATTGAGGTACCTATCGAATCAGTATCATTCAAGATTCGCTTACAAAAAATGGATCAAGGTGACTTTACTATAGTTGGTGCCGGCTGGGGTGCTGACTACAATGACCCAATGACTTTCATGGATATGTGGGTAACTAATGGCGGTAACAATGATGCTTTCTGGAGCAATGCTAAGTATGATGAGTTAATCGAAAAGGCTATCAACAGTACTGGCGATGAGAGAATGGAATATATGTTAGAGGCTGAAAAGCTGTTAATGGAAGAGATGCCTATAGCACCAACTTATTTCTTGGCAAGAAACTTCTTGCAAAAATCATATGTTAAAGGTATAGCAAGATTCCCAGTTGGTGTTAGTACTGAATATAAGTGGGCATATATATTAGAACACTAATATAGAGAGAATGGCGGTTTATCCGTCATTCTTTATTTTTTTTGTGTTCTTTGTCAATAGTTGGGTAGGCAATATGTTAAGAATTCTTTATAAATTAAAAATTCTTTATACTTTATTTAAGAATCTTTAAAATATATCAGGGGAAAGATTTAGTATAATATAGTTAGTAGATATTAATAATTCTAAAAATTTAAAAGTTTTAAAAGAGTTTGATTTATGGACTCGAGGGAGGTGAATATTAGTTTAGAATAAATTAGCAAACTATTATGAACAATAAAAAATCTGAAGGGGGATTAGTTAATGAAGAAGAGTAAATGGCTTATATTGTTATTAGTTTTTACTATGGTATTTTCACTAGCATTAGTAGGCTGTGGTAAGACAACAGAGGAGCCACAGACTGGAAAAGAAGAACCAAATCAAGATGAACAGCAAGCTCCAGCCGATACTGGAGAAGAAAAATTAGCTAAAGAACAAGTATTGAAAATAAATATTGGATTTGAACCACCTGATTTAGATCCGCAGACTACAACCGATACAACTTCATTCTTTGTAATAAATGCTACTTTAGAAGGGCTTGTAAGATTAAATCCAGACGGCAGTGTAGGTAATGGAATAGCTGAAAGTTGGGATGTAAGTGATGATGGTAAAGTTTATACTTTTAAATTAAGAGATGCTAAATGGTCAGATGGAGATCCAATAACTGCTTATGACTTTGAATATGCTTGGAAGAGAGCTTTAGATCCAAAGACTGCTTCATCATATGCATATCAGTTATATCTAATTAAAAATGGAGAGGCATTTAATACAGGTGAAATAACAGATCCAAATGAAATAGGAGTTAAAGCTCTTGATGAGAAGACTTTAAAGGTTGAACTAGAAAGACCAGTACCATATTTCTTAAGTTTAACTGCATTCCCTACTTATATGCCAGCTAAAAAGGCTGCAGTAGAAAAGTGGGGAGATGAATATGCATCAGACGCCGATAAGATGGTATATAGTGGACCGTTCATGATAACTAGATGGGATCATGAACAGAAATTAATTCTTGAAAAGAACCCAAATTACTGGGATGCTGACAGTGTTAAACTTCAAAGAATCGAATGTGATATGATTACTGATTCTAATACAGCAATTAACTTATATGAAACTGGAGAATTAGATTTGAGTGGAGTACCTGCTGAATTCTTAGATAATTATAAGGATTCACCAGAGTTTGGCAGAATGATAGAAGCTAATGTTGCATATTTGCAATTTAACTGTAAAGACAAGTTCTTCAGTAATAAGAAGATAAGGAAAGCATTTTCATTAGCTATAAATAGAGAGGCTTATGTGAATGGTGTTGTTGCTAATGGTTCGATACCAGCTTATGGTTTCGTTCCTAATGGAATTCCGGGAAAATCTGGTGGAGAGTTTAGAAAACAAAATGGAGACTTATTCTACGATGCTGGTACTAAAGGACAAGAGGCTGTAGATGAGGCTAAGAGATTATTAGAAGAAGGATTGAAAGAAGTTGGAGCTACTAAAGAAGAATTAGCTAAACATGTTAGCTATTTAACAGACCAAGCCGATATTGCAAGGAAGTTTGCACAAGCATTACAACAGATGTGGAAAAAGAATTTAGGTATTGAAGTGCCTATTGATACAATATCGTTCAAGATTCGTCTCCAAAGAATGAATCAAGGAGATTTTACTATAAGTTTTGGCGGTTGGAGTGCTGACTACAATGATCCAATGACTTTCATGGATATGTGGGTAACTAATGGTGGTAATAATACTGCATTCTGGAGTAATGCTAAGTATGACGAGCTAATTCAAAAAGCTGTCAATAGTACTGGCGATGAGAGAATGGAATATATGTTAGAAGCTGAAAAACTATTAATGGAAGAGATGCCTATAGCACCAACTTATTTTAGAGCAAGAAACTTCTTACAAAAACCATATGTTAAAGGTATAGCAAGATTCCCAGTTGGTGTTAGCAGTGAATACAAGTGGGCATATATATTAGAACACTAATATATAGAGAATGACGGTTTATCCGTCATTCTTTATTTTTGTGTGCCGGGCATGCGTAACAACTAGGTGGTGAAAGTCCACTGTGGGGGTTGACCGTGCCAACCACTAGCTAAAGGCAAGGGTGTCCATCGCGAGGTGGAATCTGAAGGAAGCCAGAGGCAAAATCCTGGTCCGAGGTACACGAACCACATTTGAGGCTGTATAAATCGGGTGAGTTTGCAAAACAAAACAAAGCCCAAAACGCGGTCCGAAGGTTTATACAGTAAATGTGGCGGATATATGGGAGGAAAGTGGTTACGCTTACCCCG
>NZ_FQXO01000096.1 GCF_900129995.1 Caloranaerobacter azorensis DSM 13643
TTGGTTTGTTTTTTTAAAAGATCACGAAGAATTTGTATTTCAAGTTCTTTTTCACCTAAAAGTTTCTTTAGTTGTTCATTTTCTTTTTCTAGTATCTGAGACTTAACATCTTTATTAGTAGTTTTGGAAGTTTGTTTAGAAACTGTTGTTTTTCCATATTTTTTATAGTTATTTATCCATCTTGATAAGGTAACTGGATGAATATCATGACGTCTTACTACTATACCTTATTCACCAGTTTCTAATGCTTCTTTAACTACTTTAACTCTAAATTCTTCAGTGAGTTGTTTTTTTGGCACTTAAATTCACCCCCTAAAATTATTATATTTCTATGGTTAATTTTGTCCAAATCTATTAGGGGGCTAAAAGCATTTTGCTAATAACTTTTTAACTGTTTATTTTAATAGGATGATTAATATTGATTTCTTAACAAAAAAAATAATCAATTTAACATTATAGAAGTGAAATACAAATATGAAAGTAGAGATGGATATTTCGGGATTAATAAAGGTCAAATGGAAATGTTTAAGTTTTTTATATCATTAGGCTTTAATGTATATCATTTTATTCTATATAATCATACCAAAGATATGAATATTTCTATTTTTGGATATTTAGATCTACTAGAGAAATAAGAATTGATATTATGCAAAGCTCAACGACATATCTACACATGGAATAGGGGTGGTATCAGAAATGATATTGGTTAGTGGAGAATTTAAACAATCATATTATATTATAAGCTATCAATAAAAAAATCCAAAAAAGAAAAATTCAATTTAAAATTATTAATAAATAATCTGATAAAGAAATTATTAAATATAAAAGTAGACTGCAAGTAATTATGGGACAATTTATTTTTTATATGTTTATACCAGTAATTAATAAAAAATTCTTAAAAATGATATCAAATTATACAATTAGAAAAGAAAGAACAAATGTTTGAAAAACAAGGTTGAATATTCAAGTTAAATATGATAGAATTACTCTATAAATTATAAAGGAAGGTGGCACGATGGGCAAGAATAATTGGGGAGGATATAGAAAAGGTGCTGGACGTACACCTTTAGATGAAAAAGAGAAAAAGAAGGGAATAAAAATTTATGTAAATGATTATCTTAAAGAAGATATTGAAAAATATGGAGTTGGAAAAAGTACATCTGAAAAAGCCGCTGAACTTATTAAATCAGAAGTTTTAAAGAGGAAAAATAAACAACTGGAGGATGAGTATGAATAAATTAAAAAATGTAGATAAAGAGTTAATAAATGAGTTTAGGAATTTGCCAATTAATTATTGGGATTTTGAGGGTGAAGATACCAAAGAATTAACTCATGGTTTACATAATTATCCTGCTGTAATGATATATCCTATTTCAAGAAACATTATCTCAATTGTTAAGAAGTATCAAAAAATTGATACTTTACTAGATCCATTTATGGGAAGTGCTACTGTACTAGTTGAAGGAAAACTTGCAGGTTTAAAAGAAGTATATGGAACTGATTTAAATCCTTTATCAATTTTATTGGCAAAAGTAAAGACAACTGTTCTTGAGGAAAGTGAATTAGACAAAAAAGTTCTAGAGTTAAAAGAAAGAATAGAGGAAATATATTGTAAGAATAGTATTATATTAGAAAGCATTAATTCTTACGTAGAAAATAACAAGATTGATATTACAGCTAAAAAAGGTTGGGGTGAAGAAGCCCATATTATTTTAAGAGATTTCTTGAAAAAAAATAACAGTGACTTAAGAGTTCCAAATTTTAAAAATATGGGGTATTGGTTTAAACCAAGAGTAATTTTGGAACTCCAATTGTTAAAAAATGTTATACTAAACATACAACAGGAAGATTACAGAAATTTCTTTTTAGTATGTTTTAGTGAAACTGTAAGATATGTTTGCAATACAAGAAATTCAGAATTTAAACTATTTAGAATGGAAAAAGAAAAGATTAAGGATTTTGCTCCCGATGTAAAGACAGAGTTTTATAAGTTTTTAGAAAGAAATGTTAAAAAAATCAAGGAGTTTAGCAAAAGGTGTGAAAGCGACTGTTCTGTTAATATAGAGTTTGAAGATGCTAGAGTTTTGAATTCTATTCCAGATAATTCGATAGATTTAATGATTACTTCGCCTCCTTATGGAGATAGTAAAACTACAGTAGCATATGGTCAATTTAGCAGGCCTTCATTATGGTGGTTAGATTTGAAGTATATAGAACCTAGCAATATACACAAAGTTGATAATAATCTTTTAGGTGGTAAAAAAGCAAAAAAGGATTTTAATTATGAACTTCAATCTGAAACATTAAAAAAGTCAATTGAAATAATAAAGGAAAAGGACCTTAATAGGGCAAGAGAAGTTTATAGTTTTTATGTTGATTTAGATAAGTCAATACAAACTATAACTAAAAAAATGAAGTTAAATAGCTATCAATTTTGGGTTGTTGGTAATAGAACGGTTAAAGAAGAGAAATTATTAACTGATAGAATAATAGTTGAGCTAGGAAGGCAATATGGACTGGTAGAAGTTTGTGATATTCCAAGAAGTATTCCAAATAAGGTTATGCCTTCAAAAAATTCACCAACTAATGAAGTGGGGAAAACTGTTACAACTATGACCAATGAGCATATAGTTGTTTTAAGAAAAGAAAGATAGTGAGGTTTTATTAAGTTTAAAGATACATCAGAATTTAATGGAAAAGGCGAGCAGAAGAGGGAAAACAGCATAATTTTAAAAAGGTTTTGGCTTAATTGTGGAAATTTATGATTTAGTTGATGTATTAGTATTTTTAACTTTAGAGCAAATACTAGAAGTAATCAATCATTGTATTGAATATGATAATTTGAGAGAAAATGATTTGAGGTATAGAAAGTTCTATGCAATTAACAAACCCTATAAAGTTTACAGAATCAATTCACTATAAACATCCTTGAGGCGTAGTTATTTAGGTGAAGTTGGACAATACATTAAAGGATAGGAAGTAATTCCCATCCTTTTTAGTGTTTTATAAAAGTTTAATTCTATGAGCAAAACATAAATGTATTTGGTTGTTCATAATACGGAATGCTGTTCCATGATCATGAGTTCTTCCATCCGGATATTGCCCTATTCTTATATCTATTTTTATTATTCCTCTATTTATTAATTCTTCAAAGTTTTTAAAACTAAACCCTGATAATTGATAGGCTTCAACAAAATGGAATTCCTCATTTCTACCAGTCCCTTTACAATTTGCTTTAACAAAAATTAATTTCGGTAGTTTCTTTTCAAATGCTTTTTTTAAATCTTCTTTTTCCCAGTAAGCGGTTACCTGTTGAGGAAAGTTTGATTTCAAATACAATCTATCACCAACAACTTCAACTTTAAAACCATAAGGGGTTCCATTCACTGTATTATAACTTGTACCGCTTACTGTAGAATGTAGAATTTTTCTGCTATCTCTTCTGGGGTCAACATATCCGTATGTATTAAGCAATATACCATTTACTCTTGGGGGTTTTGGCGATTTTGTAAACAAAGTAATCATACTAGTTTGATTATTTCTACATGATTTTAATTCTCCTAAATCACCTAAATCTGCACCTGCAATATTATTTTCATTGATACCTAATAAGTCTTCTAATGTTTTCCCAATTCCGGTTGGTCCACTTCTATGTGTAGGTATATATCCCATTTGCTCAATTTCCTTAAGTCTTTGTTTTAATGTTTCTAAAGTATACATTTTTACCTCCTTGTTTAATAGATTTCATTTAGAAAATCAATAACATTTTCAAAACATTGGATATTATCATTTAAAAATTCATTATCTGGTTTTGTAATATATGCTCTATCAAAGAAATTAAATATACCGTTTATTTGAGGATTATTAATTTCGTTGTAAAGATCTGCAGTTACAAAACACATAAAAATTTTTCTTGTGTTATTATATTGTAAATTATAGATGTTTTTAGGACACTCTTGAGAGATTGGAATATGTTTACAGGTGCATGTCGCTAAATCAACAAGAAGTTTCCATTTGTATGTTTGTCCTGCTCTTTCTCGTAAAGAAGTCTTACATGAAAAATTAACAATTGGAGAGAAATCATCATCCTTAAAAATTAAAACGTCTGAATCAGGTTTTTGGCTATCTTCATTATAACCAACCGTAATAGTTGCATACTTATCTAAAAGTGGATGGTTCTTATATCTTGCATTTACTACAATATTTTTGTATATGTTACCGATTTGGATATTTCTGATTATTGAATATGCAATAAGTGTCTGAAAATTATTTCCTGCGACTACTTTTCTAGTTTGTGAGGGATCGGATATTCTTCCAGACTCAAGTCTTTGATTAATAACTTCTTCAACTCTGTTTTGTGATGATCTTAGAATATCTTTTAAATAGTTTAGTACTTTTCTTGTAGCTTGTTTTTCAGACAATCCATTTGCTGTAAATCGTTCTAAATATTGATTAAAAGTTTCGATACATGGTTGAAAATAAGGATACTTACTAAATTTTTTCATTGTTTTAAGATTTTCTTTTTTATAGTCCATACGTTTTTCACCTATTCTATTAAAAATAGTTTGAATTCTTCAATTTCTAAAGCATTAGCAATTTTCTTAATGTTGTCTAAAGAAATGCTTCTTGTACCTCTTTCCACAGCACTTATGTATGTTCTATGTAAGCCGGAAAGAGCAGCTAACTTTTCCTGAGAAATACCTTTTTGAAGTCTGTATTTTTTAACATTTGACCCAAATAAAATTTTAATATCATAGTCACTTGCCATAATTTTCTACCCCCCACAAATTTATTCTAGTACTATTATATTAAATACGTCTACAGACAATAAGTTACATATTGAAGATTATATCGTTTTATATGGTAGAAATATAAGTAGGTATATAGAAAACAAATACTTGATAGAGAGTGTTTACAACAGAGAAAAAAGAATATAGGTATTTTAGTAATAGACATTGCACCAAATATGAATTAAGTAGTTGTTTTGTCAAATAATTATGAAAAAATTGAAAAATAATGGTATTAGTATTAAAATAGAGACATGAGCATAATTAATAAAATTGCCGAAGGCAAAAAAACAAAATAATAATATAAAGATAATAAGCATATTTTGAAATGTATAAAAAGTAATATCAACCAAATTATTACATCAAAGAAACAAAAAAAGACATACGGGTAGTGTAAAAATAGAATAACGTAAAATAAGAATTTAATTAAGCTAATTTTTTATAACCCGTTAGGGATTTGATTTTATCAATACAACCATCTTTAATAGCAGCAAAAGCTAAAGCAAGTAAACATATATGCCCTAAAGTATTTAAATTACTAACTGAATTAATATTTCTAACGTAAGCTTTTTCAAGATTCAAATTTTTCCATCTTGAGTTATATCTTTCAGATTCAGTTCTAAGGGCATAAATCTTTTTAAAGAAAATAGAATCTCTATTTATAGAAGAACGATAATCAGTTCCTATAGTAACATATTTAGTACAGCTACGGTTTTTCTTACCATTAAAATATTTAGGATGTTTGCATGGACATAAAGAATCATCTTTTTTAGTTCTAAAAGGACAACAATACTTTTGTTTAATGTAACCATTAAAATATTGTTTGCCGTCTTTATGCATAGCAAGACCAGCATCACATAAAACATTGCCATTAGGTAATTTAGTATGATTTTTAGTATTTCTTTTATTAAGGGCAATAAAAGCATGTCCATTTAAATCGTAGCGGATAAAATTATGAATATCTTTAGTATCAAAACCTTTATCAGCAATAAATTTAGTTTCTTTCAAAGAAAACCAATTGTTAGTATTTTTAAGAAATTCTACAGTTATAGACATTTCTTTAATGTCTGCTGTAGTAGTAATTTCAGCAATAGGAAGTCCTGAAGTAGCGTCAGTGAGAATGATGTTTTTATAACCCCAATAAAATTTATAATTTTTTTCGTTATGAGAATTACTAGCAGTATAAACGCCTAATTTACAGTCTTTATCGGATTTTGGAGGATTAGCCTTATCAAATTTATTTTTAGCAAAAGATTTAGGGTTATTAAATTTAGTGTTAGCAAATACTTAAGTAGCATCTGCTGAAACAAAAGAATTACTAATAAAACCCAAATCCTTAAGATGTAAGACTAATTTTTTCATAATATTTGAAAAGAATTGGTTATCTATGTTTTTAATAAATCTTTCAAAAGTCCAATAGGAAGGTAAAGGTTTCATAATATCAAAGCCACAGAGATAAGCAATATAAAGATTATTATTGAGATAATCTATTAGTTCAGTAATATGAGAAAATTTTTCACATTTCATTACAATGAATGCTTTAAAAAGAGAATGTCTTGAATATCCTTTAGGGCCATATTTTGAAGATGGATATTCCGGGAAATCAGATAAATCAATAGCATCAAACAATTTTAAGTAGAAATTTGACTTATGTGTAGAAGTAAAGAATTCAATACATTCCAAAATAAGTTGCCTATTCATAAAGGGTTCGCCTCCTTTTAAATTAAATATTTGGTGATAAATATATTATTTGACAAAAGTGAGGCGAAATCCTTTTTGAAATACAAAAAATTTACAGAGTGATTAAAAAATTTTATGTTTTGAAGCAAAGTAATATTAGGCGTTTCAAGTTATGCTAAATGCTAATAATTACTAATGTAGAGGTGATAAAATAATGTGGCTGAATAAAAAAACATTGGTTTTCTTTCTTATTACTTTAATTTTAATGGTTGGCTGCAGTAATAAATCTAAAATTACTAAATATGACCTTCCTCCAATGATTTTTTGGAAAGATACAATATATTATGTGCAGGATAAAAATTATGAGTCTATAAAGGAAGAACAAATTGACAAAAAAATAGGGGAAATAACAAAGGTAATTGATGGAACCGACATACCAAAATCTCATGGAATTGCTAATATTTTTAAAGAAGGATCTAATATATTTACTTTAAAGGGTAAAAAATCAGAGGAAATAATTGTTATACAGTATGAAAATGAATATTATATAGCTTTATCAAAGAGCAAATAGAAAATAGCATGTATCTATTCGAAACAAACGGGACACACCGAGACTGCTGAAAAACACCTCCTAATAAATGTAAAAAATAACTTCAAATTTAAAAAGTGAATGTAGAAGTAATATATATGAATAATTTGGAGGTGTTTAGTGTGCTAGAGAAAAAAGATAAGCAGCAAAGCATATATTCAATATTATACAATAAAATATCTTCAATTCGTAATATGAAAAATTAAATTCATCTATGCTATACTAAAGCTAAAATAGGATCAAGGAGTGATTGAATCTCTTCGCTACAAGAACTATACAATTTTATAAATTCTAGGAAGTTGAAGATTGCAAAGTACCTACCCCTGTAGATTATTACTTTCTTTTCTTTTTTACATACATACTTCTTTATAGCTACTGGTAAACTTTTTTTGGCATACTTTTGCCCTTCTTCTGTGTTTTTGTATATTTGAAAATACATATATCCTATCAATAACATAACTATATGAAATACTATAAAGTTGTATTTTGTACTTTTAAAATCTTCTAATTTCCAAAATTCTTTTATTTG
>NZ_FQXO01000004.1 GCF_900129995.1 Caloranaerobacter azorensis DSM 13643
CAAGAAAGATAGCAATAAATAGAACTATTACAGGTTCTAATCAGCTTTGGGAAGCTGATGTAAAGTATGGCTATATAGCTAGTAGTAAAAAGTTTTTTTATATTTTATCTATCATTGATGTATTTGACAGAAGTATTATAGATTATCATATTGGTTTAAGTTGTACTGCAAAAGATGCAAAAGCAACTTTGATAAATGCATTGATAAAAAGAAATTTGTTATCTAGTAAAACTAAGCCAATTATACGTACTGACAATGGTTCACAATTTGTAAGCAATATATTCAAATATACTTGTGAAAAACTTAATATGCATCATGAGCAAATTCCTGTTAAGACACCAAATAAGAATGCTCATATTGAATCTTTTCATAACCTGCTTCAGAATGAATGCTTAAGATATTTTAGTTTTACAAGTTTCAAAGAAGCTTATAAAGAAGTTATGAAATATATTGATTACTATAATAATATAAGAATTCATTCAGCTATTGGTTATATGACACCTATGGAATTTTATAGAGAAAACTCAAGCAATATTAAGAAAAAGTTAGTTGTTAGAGTTTAATTGTCCAAATTTAAGGGGTCAAACCGAATGCCTTTTAATCGCAAATTCCATTTTTCTTAAAAAATTCTATAGATTTAATTTGCCTCTCTTTATTACGAGCATACTTAGCTGCAACCATAGGCACCCTTAGCCTTTTTAACTTAAATGTATCTATAAACTCTTCTTGAGTAAGAATTTTACTTTCTCTTAAAAAAATATATTTATCTCTTTTTAAATAAACTTGCCAACATTGATGTGGTGATGGAATCATATTGATTAATTCTTGTTCAAATTCTGTTAATTGATCTTTTACTATAAAAAAATTTTCTTCCCATTATAGGTAGTCATCCACCACCCATTACTGAATGAAATATTCCCATTCGATAAAAATTGATTGTAAAAAAGCTGTTCAGTTACATATCCTTCAAGTAATGTGTGTTTGTCTTTTAACAATTGTTGAACTGCTATTTTCTCATTATCAAAAATATTATCCATAATAATGCTCTCCTAATTCCAATTCAAAAAAATAAATTAATTCAAGTTTGTCCGTATTTTTTGTATTATAAACTCACTTTTCAAAATTGTTCTAATGAATCTATTCGTGTTCTTTCTCTCATTCTTATATTAAAATTTTAAATAATTTTTTATTGAATTTATAGCAATCTATTATTTAAAAATCTGTAATTTCTAATTATATTAGATAATGTTCACTTGCTTTTTTTATATTAAAAATGGATCTACAAGTTTAACACATAATTCATTTACTAATAACTGTAACTACTAATTCTATAACTACTACAATTTTTAAATTCTATTATTACAGTTAATTTCCAATAATAGATTTATAGAGTATTCTATATCATTTTAACATATATAAGTGTTTTGTTTTTATATAATTAAGCAACCCCTTTCTGCATAAATGAACTTAACTCAAAAATACTTTTCACATTTATATTCATTAATTTAAATTAATTATGATAAATAACTAGTCGTTTTCTCTACTCGACCAAGGAAACATATCAAAACAATAAAAACCCCGCAATCACTTGCGGGAACTTACTTTCTAACTGTGTTTTCTTTTAATCAATACTACTGGCTCCACATGCATAGTTATTGTATTTTGGATTAAAAGAAAACACCTCATGAATATTTCTACATATGAGGTGTTCAATCCTGATGTCCCATTTGTTTTGTAATTTGTGAATTTGTAAATCCTGACTCATTAATTTTCAAACTATCAAAAGCTCTGAGATTTCATTTCGGTCTTCCTAATTGCATATATTGCTATGTTAACTAAAAAGCATGTAATTATCAATGCTATACTGAGTATTAGCATGTTAGGTTTCCTCAAAAGAATGCTTCTAATTAGCTCTACAAAATAGGTTAAGGGATTAATTTTTGATATGATATTTACATATAATGGAACATTATCTAACGAATAAAATATTGGGGCTGTAAACGTTATAGGTAAAATTATAATACTTATTAATAAATCACGTTGATGATAATTTTTTACTATCATAGCTAATACTATTCCTAAAGAAGTCCAAAATAAAATAGCTATATAAGATAATACATATGCAATTAAAATGGTTTTTATCGAATATTTTACTAAAAACATAATAAAAGATAATAATATAATAATTGTGCTTTGTAAAGTGAAAACCACAAATGGATATATAGACATTCCTAATATATATGTCAGAGGAGATACACCATTTAGTAACTTCAAACCTAAGAGCCCCCATTGCTTGTCTATAATTGCTCTAAATAAAGAATGCGATAAAAAATTAGTCATAAATATACAAATTAACCCTGGAACTACATAATCTAAATATTGAACATTAAGACCATTATATGTAACCTCTTTCCCAATTAACGACTTAATACCTACCGCAAAAAATAGTAAATAAACCATTGGATTAGTCAACTTTGCAATAAAATCTCCTTTTCTTCCCGATACTGCCCGAAATTCTAAATAAACTACTACTAACAATTTTCTGAAATCTAGCATTTTACTAGTTCTATATTTTGAAATATTTATTGTATTATCCATTGTATGCCTCCTTATTTATAAATAAATATACATCTTCTAGTGATAAATCATCTATTTTTGTTTGTGTTATCTTAACATCATCATTAAGAATATTAAGAATAGTTGTAATCGGAAACTCATCTATCATAATAATTTGCAAAGGTTTAATATTTCTTACAATTTTACATTTGGATTTAATTTTTCGTAAAACTTCCTCTGAGATTTTTCCTTCATATTCAATATAATATTTATTAAATTTGCCATACTTCTTCTTAAAATCATTCATATTTGAGTAAGTAATCATATTCCTTTTTGATAGAAAAATAATACTATCACAATAGTTTTCTAATAAGGATAATTGATGAGACGATATTATTACAGTTTTTCCCTCACTATGAGCTTTTTCTCTAAGAAATGATAATACTTCTATACTTGACGTTAAATCCATTCCTACTATAGGTTCATCAAGAATCATAATCTTAGGGTCATGTACAATAGCTCTTGCTACTTGCACTCGTTGCTGTTGACCTCCTGATAAAGTTTCAACCCCTACATCTTTCTTGGAGTACAAACCAAATTTTTCAAGAATGAAAGAAGTATCTTTTCTTGCTTTAGATAACTTATTCCCTGCTAATAGAGAACCCATTAAAACATTATCATATACATCTAAATACCAATCAAAATCGATAAGTTTTGTGTACAAAATCCAATATTATTAAATTCTCTATTGCCAAGATACTCTTTGTTATAATGGATTGTGCCTGTTGTAGGTATTAACAAACCAACTAACATGTTTATTAATGTAGATTTGCCAGCACCATTTTCTCCAGCTAGTAAAATCATTTTTCCTTTTGGAATATCTAATGTTATATTTTTAACTCCCCATTCACCATTCTTATACCTTTTTGATATATCTTTAATACTAATTACTGTAGTCATATATCCTCCTTCTTTCTTATAAATCTTATTTTGTATTAAATATCTATTCTTTCTTATGAAATCAGCTTCTGTATAACCATAATATTAAATGCTTTTAATTAGCTATTCATTTTATATCAATATAAACTAATATTATCTTCAATTCGTAATATGAAAAATCAAATTTATCTATGCTATACTAAAGCTAAAATAGGTTCAAAGAGTGATTGAATTCCTTCACTACAAGAACTATACAATTTTATAAATTCAAGAAAATTGAAAATTAAAAATACCTATCTCTATAAATTATTACTTTCTTTTCTTTCTTTACATACATACTTCTTTATAGACACTAGTAAACTCTTTTTGGCACACTTTTACCCTTCTTCTGTGTTTTTGTATAGTTGAAAATACATATATTCTATCAATAACATAACTATATGGAATACTATAAAGTTGTATTTTATACTTTTAAAATCTTCTAATTCCCAAAATACTTTTATTTGTCTATAATCTTCTTCTATTTCTGGTCTTAATTCATATGTCTTTATTATTTGCTTTGCTGTCTTGTCTGTATCTGTTGTTAAAAATACAAAGTATTCTTTTTTCTTTTTATCATACACCACACATACATTTATTTTTATATCTTCATCAGGTTTATCACTCTGCCAAAACCTTTCTACAGCTTTAATTAATTGTATTTCTTGTTTTTTTCTACTCTTTGTAGGATGCTTGTGCCATTTTCCTTCTTCTTTTGCTATTTCTACTGCTTGTTTGTATATATCCATATTTTTCTTTGCTGGTACATATACATCTACTTTCCTTTTTTAGCTTGTTTACTATTTCTCTTGATATAAACCCTCTGTCATTTATTAGTATATCTCCCTCTTTTAATACTTTGCTTTTTAATATTAAGTCCCTACATAATTCTAAATCATGTATTTTCATTGAACCAATTACTGTCTCTTCTATTATTCCACTATTGTCCAATAATCCCCTTAAACTTCCTATCTTTATATCTCTTTCTGTATCCCATATATTCCATCCTATTTCTGATAATAATTCTGCATCTGTTATAGCATATGGTATATCTGTTAAACTTGTTTTTATCTTCATCTTTGCTGCAATTGATAAAACTTAAAAGTTAATATTTAACCATAAACTTGTACAAGCTATTTTTAGCATATACAAAATATAGCTGTAGATCAATCACCTTTTTTCTAGTATTTTCTACATTATTCTACAATTCACTTCACTAGAGGAAAATTGAATAATAATAGTATCCTGAATCCGTGATACAGGAAAATAATTATAAAAATAGTACAATTCAACCAGAATATATTTTAAAAAAGGTGCGCTATCCCTAGGGACTAGTATAATTGTAAATTTATTCAGCAAATATGCATATTTAAAGATAATATTAAAGTTTCTTTGATTTTCTTATGTTTTGCTTGCAAAGTTATATCTGTAATAAAATATTTCATATAAATTTTTTATAAGCTCGAACCATTTGCATCATCTACCAAACTCTATAAAATGTCTTCTAGCATGTTTGATCAGTTTTTCAGCCATCAAAACTATATCCCTTATTACTGATTTAAGCCTTCTTCTATGAATTTTTTTCTTAGTTGGAGCATTAGAGCCATTTAGACTACTTTACCCAATGAAATGTAATATATTGTATGCAAAGATTCCTAACGCATTAATCTCCAATGTTTTAAGTAGGCTTCTCTTATTTTATCACTTTCTACAAAGGCCTCAATCACAATGAGGTTTACCAAAATATACTATATCCACAACATATACAGAGTATTTTTTATGATATAATATTTTTAAAGATTGAAAAAAGGGGTGAAAGCTTTGAATTCGACTGAAACAAAGATAATTGCAAGATATTCTGAAACAGATCAGATGGGTATAATATATCATGCAAACTATTTTATTTGGTTTGATGTAGCTCGTACAGATTATTTAAAGAAACAAGGAGTAAATTACAGACAAATGGAGGAAAATGGTATATTACTTCCTGTAATTGAAGCAAACTGCAAATATAAAGTATCTGTAAAGTATGACGATGAGATTATTGTAAAGACACGTATAAGTGAATTAAGCCGAACAAGAATAAAGTTTTATTACAAAATATATAGAGAGGATATTTTTATAGCAGAAGGTTTTACTGAACATGTATTTTTAAGCAAAGAAAAAAACAAGGTAGTAAATTTAAAAAAAGAGAGAAAAGATTTATTTGAAAAACTTTTTAATATATATAATAGTTAGAATATCAAATGTACTTTAAATAGTGATTTTATTCTAGCAATAAATTTATGTTCTTTGGAACCCATTAATTTTAATAGGATAATTATTATATGTTAGGAGGTAAATATGTTTTTTAAATTAATTTTGCTTTTTACAATAACCCCGATAATCGAATTATTTATACTAATACAATTGTCGAAAATAACTAGTGTATGGACTACTATTGGAATCGTATTGGCTACAGGTATAATAGGTGCATATCTTGCTAAAAGTGAAGGTAAGTTAGTTTTAAGTAGAATCAGAACTGAACTAAACTATGGAAGAATACCTGGCAATGAACTTCTAAACGGACTCTGTATTTTGATAGGTGGTGCATTATTATTAACTCCTGGTTTAATAACCGATACATTAGGTTTTGTATTAGTAATACCGGGTACAAGAGAGATATTTAAAAGTATTTTAAAGAAAAAGTTTAAAAAAATGATTGAATCAGGAAATATATATTTTTACTTTAGAAGGTAAGGGGGATTTTGAATGCACAAAAGAAGGCTGGGAAAAACCAATTTTGAAGTTTCTATAATAGGTTTTGGGGGAATTCCGATTCAAAAGGTAAGCAAAGAAGAAGCAATAGAACTAATTATGACTGCAAATAAACAAGGGATAAACTTTATAGATACTGCCAGAGGATATGGAAAAAGTGAAGAGCTAATAGGTTACGGTATTGAAAAATGTGGAAGAGATAAATTTATAATAGCGACTAAATCACCGGTTAGAGATTATGAAGGAATGAAAAAAGAAATAGAAACTAGTTTAAAAGCATTGAGAACTGATTTTATTGATTTATATCAATTGCATTTGGTTAGAACAGAAGAACAATATAAAATGGTTATGAGTGAAAATGGTGCATTAAGAGCTTTAAAAGAAGCGAAATCTAAAGGACTTATAAAGGAAATAGGAATTACAAGCCATGATGTTTCTATATTAGGAAAAGCTATTGAAACTGGAGAGTTTGCTACTATTCAGTTTCCATATAGTCCAGTTGAGAGACAAGGTGAAAAATTATTTGAAAGAGCTAATAAGCTAGATATAGGAGTAATTATTATGAAACCTGTAGCAGGTGGGGCAATAAAAAATGTTACTCTTTCATTAAGGTTTATAATAGAAAATCCTAACATTTCAGTAGTAATTCCAGGAATGGATAAAATAAATCAGGTTATTGAAAACAGTAGTGTAGGAAAAGATGTAAAACCTTTAACCGATGAAGAAAGAACAGTTTTAATGAAGGAAGCAGAAGAATTAGGCAGCGAATTTTGTAGAAGATGCGGATATTGTGCTCCATGTCCTCAAGGCATAGATATACCTACTCAATTTGTACTAGAAGGCTACTATTTAAGATATGATTTAAAAGACTGGGCTAAAGAGAGATATCAAAAATTACAGTATAAAGCTAGTGATTGTATTGAATGTGGGCAATGTGAACCTAAATGTCCTTATAATTTACCTATAAGACAGATGCTTAAACGTGTATCAAAAAATCTTGGTGATGATTAGAAAAATAAAATCTTGTTAATAATATATAGATAGTTTGGTATAATAAGGGCATACTGATTCTAATTTATCGGCACACCATAGGTGTGTCTTCTTTTTGATTATATTTGGGAAGGAGTTAAGGGATGAGCGTAATTAAATTAAATGAAATATATGAAGTAAAAATAGAAGATATTAATCATAAGGGACAGGGAGTAGCTAAAATAGAAGGGTTTACAGTATTTATAGATGGAGGATTACCAGGAGATAAATGTAAAGTTAAACTAGTTAATATTAAGAAAAATTATGGAGTTGGAGAAATTGTAAGTATAATAGAACCTTCAACAAAGAGAGTTATACCTAAATGTAAAATTAGTTATGCTTGTGGGGGTTGTCAAATACAAGGACTTGATTATCAAGAGCAATTAAAAATAAAAACTAATAAGGTTAAAAATGATATTAAAAAGATTGGACATTTAGAAGATGTTTTAATACATGATACTTTAGGTATGGATAACCCTTACAGATATAGAAATAAAGCACAATTCCCTGTAGGAAGAAGAAATAAGAAGATAGCAATAGGTTTTTATAAAAGAGGAAGCCATGAAATCGTTGATACTAATTCATGTATTATACAACATGAAGTAAATGACAAGGTAATAAAGTTAATTAAAGCATATATGAAAACATATAACATAAAGCCTTACGATGAAAAAACAGGAACGGGTTTAATTAGACATATACTCACAAAAACTGCATTTAAAACAGGAGATGTAATGGTTGTTATTATAACAAATGGTGAAAAACTACCATATAAAGATAAACTAATTGAAATTCTTAAAAGCAATATAACAAATTTAAAGAGTGTAATACAGAATATAAATACCAAAAAAACTAATGTTATTTTAGGGGATAAAACTAATGTGTTATTTGGCACAAAAAAAATTATAGATTATATAGGAGATTTAAAATTTAATATATCAGCAAAATCATTTTTTCAAGTAAATCCAGTGCAAACAGAAGTGCTTTATAACAAGGCTTTAGAGTATGCAAAACTTGAAGGAAATGAAATAGTATTTGATTTATACTGTGGCATAGGAACAATCTCGCTATTTTTAGCCCAAAAAGCAAAAAAAGTGTATGGAATTGAGGTTGTAAAGGAAGCTATAGTTGATGCTATGGAAAACGCTAGGATAAATGGTATTGAAAATGTTGAGTTTTATGAAGGTACAGCAGAAGAAATATTCCCAAAGCTATATAATCATGGTATAAAGGCAGATGTAGTTGTAGTTGATCCACCTAGAAAAGGGTGCGACAAAAAAGTATTAGATACAATAGTTAAAATGTCGCCTAAAAGAGTCGTTTATGTATCGTGCAATCCATCTACATTGGCAAGAGATTTAAAATATTTAGATGAAAAAGGATACAAAACTATTGAAATACAGCCAGTAGACATGTTTCCACATACCATGCATATAGAAACGGTGGTGTTGATAGAAAAGAAATAACTTGATCTCAAAGGTTTTGAAGGTTTTTAACTAAATATAGATGTGTATTTTATGTTCCTTCAGACTAAATGTAAAGCCAATAGAAAAATTTGATATAGATTTATTCTTTAGTATTAAGTATTATTGAAAATATGACGGTGTTTGAAGGGAAGAAGATAATAGTAAAACATAACATTATATTATATAACTTTCTGTCATTTTATTTCGGAAAATATTTAAAATGAAATTATTGACAAATTTAGAATGAGAGTTATAATGATACTATACATTAGCAAATGGAAATAATTAATATACCCTGATACTATTATTTCTATAGTTTTCTACAGGAGAGGAGAGCTAATTTAGATATTTATGAATATAAAATATATTATTTAAACGTAGTATGTGTAAATAGTGTATCATCTGGTGACTTATTAAACTTTGGCGAAAAGTATTAATTCTAATATTTTCATAATATAGAGTTAATAAATACAATAAACTAAAAAAGGAGGTGGTAGATTGATTCCTACTCAATTTGGAATTATTGACAAGATAGATAAAAATAAGAGATATATTGAATATGAACCAGAAAAGTATAATTGTGTAACAATTGATGATGATATTTATATTGATGATTGGTGGGAAGAATTAACCAAAATGAAAACATATGTAGGTGGTGATTTGAATAAACCTAGTGTGGCTTTAGATCGACTTGGAGTTACATTAATACCACCTGAATCATTACCAATATTTGAAACTATAGTTTCTAATGATCCCAGAATTAAACAAGATTATAGTCTTATGGAATTGTTGAAACTAATCAGAAAAGCAAAACAAGAGAATAAATATATGATTCATTTTGGTGTTTAATGCTAACTGGATTTATGTCAGTAATTAGACAAAAATTAAGCTTATTATTATTGCTAAACAGAAACAAAAAATATTATAAATATGATAATTTTGACAACACTCAAACATAAACCAACAAAATCTTTTATTAAGAAGGAGTATTTTATGAAATTAAATAATAAGTTAATTTTAACATGTCTTGCTGTTATATTAGTTCTGACATTCATTGTTTTCAAATATTTGAATGATAATAAAGCTAAAAAAATATTCAATTCACCTATATCTTCCATACAGTTGCAAAAAGGAATTGATGGAAATTTAATAACAATTAAAGAAGATAATCAAATTAATTCATTTATAAAAGACTTAAAGTTTGATAAATGGAAGTTGATTAAAAATTGGGAATATAAAAGCCTTCCCGAAATTTATATATTTGTTCATCAAAATGAAAAAAGATATGATATAGGTTTTTACCTAATAAATAAAAATGTTTATTGTAGTATTACCTATAAAACGGTAAATAGATATTATAAAGTTCCGAATGATGTATATGAAAAAATTATAAAACACTTTTGAATATAACCCCTTGTAAATTATAATGGTTATAATAGCTTTGATAATATGGATTTTGTAAATGGCGGTCCTATAAAATATACGGGTGATTCAACTAAAAAAAGTAGTGGAATAAAACCACTACTTTTTATAACACATAGAAAATTATATTTCTAATTTTATAAAATATAATTTTTGTAATGTGTTTCAAAAAAGTCTACCTTGAAAATATTTTAATAGAAGACTTTTTTATAATACCTGTGTCTTTCCTTTATATACTAAACCTCTTATACAATCTACTGTTACAGTTTCTCCGTCTTTTAGTTCTTTAGTTGCATTTTCTGCTCCTACTATTACAGGTTTTCCTATATTAATACCAACAATAGCAGCATGTGAAGTCAACCCACCTTTTTCTGTTATAACGGCAGCTGCTCTTTCCATATATTTAACCATTTCTTTATCAGTATTCACTGTAACTAATATATCTCCATCATTAAATTTCTTTTCAGCTTCTTCTGCATTTTCCGCTATACATACTTTACCGATTGCTGTCTTATTACCTATACCAGTACCCTTTAATACTACATCTCCTACTATGTGTACTTTTATTAAGTTTGTACTACCAGCTACTCCTACAGGAACTCCAGCTGTGATAACTACTAAATCACCATTATTTATTAATCCTTTTTCAAGTGCTTTTCTTACAGATACCTCTATTACTTCATCAGTTGACCCTGAATGCTGAGCATATATCGGATATACTCCCCAAACTACAGCCAATCTTCTCATAACTTGCTTATCTGGTGTAGCCGCAATAATCGGAGCACTTGGTCTGAATTTCGATACAGCTTTTGCTGTATATCCTGATGAAGTTGCTGTTATAATTGCTGTAGCTCCTAAATCTTCAGCTGTTGCACAAGTCGCATGACTTATCGCATTTGTAATTGTAATATCTTTACCTACTGTTTTTGATCTTAAAATCGCTTTGTAATCAAGTGATGCCTCTGTTCTCTTAGCTATATTAGCCATTGTTTTAACTGCTTCTACAGGATATTTACCTGCCGCAGTTTCACCTGATAGCATTATTGCATCAGTTCCATCCATAATAGCATTTGCTACGTCAGTAGTCTCTGCTCTTGTAGGTCTTGGGTTTCTTATCATTGAATCTAGCATTTGAGTTGCTGTAATTACAGGCTTACCTAATTCATTACATTTTCTAATAATCATTTTTTGTACTAATGGCACTTCTTCTGTTGGTATTTCGACTCCAAGGTCTCCCCTTGCAACCATTATACCATCAGATACCTCTAGAATTTCATCTATATTGTCTACACCTTCTTGATTCTCTATTTTCGAAATAATCTGTATATGTTCGGCATTATTCTCTTCTAAAATCTTTCTTATCTCTATAACATCTGCAGCCTTTCTAATAAATGAAGCAGCTATAAAATCTATTCCATTTTCAATACCAAATTCTATATCTTTTATATCTTTTTCAGTTATAGCAGGAAGATTTACTTTTACTCCCGGTACGTTAACCCCTTTTTTATTCTTAATTGTTCCAGCATTTTTTACAATACATTTTATATCAGTACCATCTATAATATCTACAACTTCTAAACCAATTAATCCGTCATCTATAAGTATAGTATCGCCTTTTTTCACATCATTAGGCAATCCCTTATAAGTAATACTACAGATTTTATCGTTTCCTAAAACGTCTCTTGTTGTAAGAGTAAATTCCTGACCTTCCTTTAATTCCTCTACTCCTCTTTCAAAGTTGCCAGTTCTAATCTCTGGCCCTTTAGTATCTAACATGATAGCCACTGGCATATCTAATTCTTCTCTTAATTTCTTAACTAAGTCTATTCTTCTTTTATGCTCTTCATGATCGCCATGTGAAAAATTTAATCTAACAACATTAAGACCATTTAAAATAAGTTGTCTTAAAACCTCTTCTTTTTCTGATGAAGGCCCTATCGTACAAACTATTTTTGTGCGCTTCATTTATATAACCTCCTGTCATTATATTGAAAGTATCTTAGTTAAATTATACATACCTTTATCAAAATCTTTTTCTAATGAAAGTGCTTCATCAATATCCATATCAAATAACTCATTTCCCTTAACGCCTATCACTCTAGCTGATTTACCTTCTAATAATAATTCTACAGCTTTAGCTCCCATTTTACTTGCTAAAATCCTATCGAAAGCTGTTGGACTTCCTCCTCTTTGAATATGTCCTAATACAGTAACTCTAGTTTCTATACCCGTTTTTTCCTGAATCTCTTGACCTAATTCATAAGCCTTACCTACACCTTCTGCTAATATAATTATACTGTGTAGTTTACCTCTATTCCTTCCTTGAATTAATCTCTTACATACGTCATCTATATTAAAACCTTCTTCAGGTACAATTACACTTTCTGCTCCTCCGGCAAGTCCTGAATATAAAGCTATGTCTCCACAATGTCTACCCATAACCTCTACTATTACTGCTCTACCGTGAGAAGTTGATGTATCTCTTATTTTACTAATAGCATCTAAAACTGTATTAACAGCTGTATCAAAACCTATTGTATAATCAGTATAACCTAAATCATTGTCTATAGTACCCGGAATACCAATTGTAGGAATACCTAGCTCACTTAATTTTTTCGCTCCCTGGAATGAACCATCTCCACCTATAACTACTAAACCTTCAATCCCGAAAACTTTTAAAACTGTAAGTGCTTTCTTTCTACCTTCTTCAGTCTTAAATTCTTCACATCTTGCTGTTCTTAATATAGTTCCACCTCTATGTATAATGTCTGCTACGGATGATAAGTTCATCTCCTCAATATTACCGCTAATAAGCCCATTATATCCTTGCTTTACTCCCATTACCTTAAGTCCATTATATATTGCTGTTCTCACAACTGCTCTAACGGCAGCATTCATACCAGGAGCATCTCCGCCACTTGTTAAAACGCCTATAGTTTTCATTTCTATTACCTCCTCACTTTTCTACCATCATGGTCATAAAATGTCCCATATATTATAAAAAATATTTTTTTGTATAATATTACAATTTTTTATTCTACCCTAACCAATTACATATTTCAATATATTTTCTAAAAATTAATACGCCAAATAAAACCAATATATTTATTATAACATATATTCTAACAAACTTTAACACAATCCTGCCCTAATAGTTTTTTCAAATTATCTATCAATTTATCATTTGTTACATCTACCCAATAATCTCTCTCTGCCATTATTGTTTTATTCTTATTCTCTAAATATACATATACGGGAACATTCCCTGTATAATTTGAAAGTATATTTTTGATTTCATTTAGTACACTTAACGACTTATTTTTAGACACTTTTAAATACAATCTTTCTCTATTTATTTTAGCAAGAGGACTAAAACTATCACAAATAATTTTAGGTTCTTCCTCTTCATGTATGCTTAATCTACCTCTCACTATTACCAAACTATCCTCGTTTATATAATTTGAATATATTTCATAAGTAGTAGGAAAAATTATTAACTCTATAGAACCATATAAATCTTCAAGAGTTGCAAAAGCCATAATATTGTTATTTTTAGTAATTTTATTTCTCTTACTTGTAATAACTCCTCCAATGACAACTTCCTTACCATCCAAGAATTCAAAATTCTCATTTTCATTTTCAGTTTCTTCTAATGATTCATATATTTCACTTGTAGTTATATTTGAAATCCTTTTTAATTCTTTTTCATAAGATGCTAATGGATGTCCACTTAAATATATGCCAAGCATTTCCTTTTCCATAGATAGAAGAACTTTATCAGGAAATTCTTCTATATCTGGTAAATCATCTGTATAAATCTCTTTATCAGAATTAGAAATAGATTCAAACAATGAAAATTGTCCCTCTATATTTCTCTTCTTATCTTGATGTATACTTTCTATAATTCTCTCGTATACTGCTAAAAGTTGAGCTCTCTTTACTCCTAACGAATCGAATGCCCCACATTTTATTAAACTTTCTACGGTTCTCTTATTAACATGATTTAAATCTACTCTCTTACAAAAATCTGTAAAACTTTTAAATTTACCACCTGTCTCCCTCGCTCTAACAATAGCTTCAATAGCAGGTATCCCTACATTTTTTACAGCCGCTAATCCAAATCTTATCTTCCCTTCGTTAACCGTAAAATTACTATAGCTTTCATTTACATCTGGCGGCAAAATCTTAATACCAAGTCTTTTACATTCTTGTATATACAATGAAACCGAATTCGTATTTCCCATAACGCTAGATATTAATGCAGCCATAAACTCAACTGGATAATAACATTTAAGCCATGCCGTTTGATATGCTAAAACAGCATAAGCAGCAGAATGCGATTTATTAAATGCATACTTTGCAAAGTCTATCATTTCATCATATATCTTATTCGCTGTTTCTTCGTCTACACCATTTCTTATTGCACCGGGAATCTCAACCTCTCCATTTTCATTTAACTTACCATATATAAAATGTTGTCTTTCCCTCTCCATTACTTCCATTTTCTTTTTACCCATAGCTCTTCTAACTAGGTCTGAACGCCCCATGCTGAAACCACCAATATCTCTAACTATCTGCATTACTTGTTCTTGGTAAACCATACAACCATAAGTTACTCCTAATATTGGCTCAAGTTTCGGATGGGCATATTCTATCTTGCTAGGATTATTCTTATTTTCAATATATTTCGGTATTTGCTTCATTGGACCCGGTCTAAATAATGAATTTGCCGCTATTATATTTTCAAACGATGTAGGTTTTAATTCTTTGAGAAATTGCCTCATTCCAGAACTTTCAAATTGAAATACTCCTAGCGTTTCACCTCTACTAAACATTTCATATACTTTTTTATCATCGTAATTAGAATTAGAAAAATCCACTTCAACTCCATAATTTTGTTTAATTAGCTCAATAGCATTTCTAATTACCGTAAGCGTCCTAAGCCCTAAAAAATCCATTTTTAGTAATCCTAATTCCTCGAGTTCAGTCATAGTAAATTGAGTAGTTATTGAATCATTATTCTTTGATAAAGGGACATATTCTGTTATAGGCTCTTTTGAAATAACTACTCCCGCAGCATGTATTGAGGTATGTCTCGGCATTCCTTCGACAGCCCTTGCCAAATCGATTAATTCTCTTACTTTTTCATCTTCTTGATATAAATTAAATAGTTTGTTATTAGTCTCTAATGCCTTATCAATAGTTATTCCTAATTCCATAGGTATCTGTTTCGCTATATAGTCTACATCTCCATAGGGCATATCTAAAGCTCTACCAACATCCCTAATAGCACCTCTTGCTGCCATAGTACCAAAAGTTACTATCTGCGCTACCCTATCCTTTCCATATTTATTTATAACATAATTTATAACTTCTTCTCTTCTTTCATAACAAAAATCTATATCTATATCAGGCATAGTAACCCTTTCAGGATTTAAAAATCTCTCGAAGATTAAACCGTATTTAAGAGGATCTATATCGATAATTCCTAAAGTATAAGAAACTAGACTCCCTGCTGCCGACCCTCTTCCAGGACCCACCATTATTCCATTATCTTTTGCAAACTTAATAAAATCCCATACTATCAAGAAATAATCAACATAGCCCATACTTTCTATAATATTAATTTCATAATCAAGCCTTTCTCTTATCTCATCTGTAATTACTTTATACCTTTTCTTAAGTCCTTCATAACATAATTTTCTCAAGTATTGTGAATTTGTATATCCTTCAGGTACATCATATTTAGGTAAATGTAAAGTATTAAAATCAAACTCTACATTACATCTTTGAGCTATTTTTACTGTATTTTCAATTGCTTCAGGTATGTTTGGAAATAAACTTGACATCTCTTCAGGTGATTTTAAATAAAATTCAGAAGTTGGAAATTTCATTCTATCCTTATCGTTAATTGTTTTGCCAGTTTGGATACACAAAAGAATGTCATGCACTTTAGCATCATTTCGATTAATATAATGAACATCGTTAGTAGCAACAAGTTGTATACCAGTTTCTCTACTCAATCTGATTAGCTCATTATTTACATATTTCTGATCTTTCATCCCGTGGTCTTGAAGTTCTAAATAAAAATTATTCTCACCAAATATTTCTCTATATTTAATTGCTACTTCTTTAGCTTTTTTGTAATTATTATTAAGTATATGATACTGAATTTCTCCCCCAAGACAAGCACTCAAAGCTATTATGCCTTTACTATATCTGCTTAAAACAGTTGAATCTACTCTCGGCTTATAATAATATCCATTTATATAGCCTTCTGAAACTATTTTAATTAAATTAGAATATCCCTCGTTATTTTCGGCAAGTAATACTAAATGATATTGGAACTTATCTCTATTTGGGTCTTTTTCTGTATATTTACCTCTTGAAATATACACCTCACAACCAATAATTGGCTTTATTCCATTTTTTAATGCAGCTTTATAGAACTCTACAACCCCAAACATGGAACCATGATCAGTAATAGCTATGCTATCCATCCCTAATTCCTTAACTCTATCCATGAGTTTACTAATTCTAGCAGCTCCATCTAATAGGCTATATTCAGTATGGACATGTAAATGTACAAATTTTTTTGCATTTTCCATATTAACACATCCTCATATGTAAAATATTGGGCTTTAAACTTATCTTTTTAAAATTTTTGCCGACATCATTGCCTTAGCCACTACATCTTTGTTGTGTAATATTTCTATATCAACCTTACAAAAGTTCCGCCCCATATCTATTATATCTGTAACTATTTCAATTTTATTGTCAACTTGTAAAGGCTTTATAAAGTATACCATAAAACTATCCGTAAATACATCATGATGTTTTTTTTCTTTGAGGGTAATAGACCCTGCTGCTGCCATAATCATAGCCATCGTACCGCAGCTTGCAGCACCTAACTGATTTAACATAAGAGGAATAACCTCTCCTTTAAATCTCAATCCATTGCTCATTATTTCCAGATTAAAATTATCGATAATCATATCTTCTACAGTTTCACCTATATGCGGCTGGCTTTTCATATACCTTAAAGCTCTAATTACATCTTGTCTATTTACAACTCCTATTAATTTTTTGCCATCTACTATCGGAATTATTTCTATGTTTTCCCAAGTCATTATATGAGAAACATAGGCAACAGAAGTCGTTCTTGGTAAGGTAATTGGCTCTTTAGTCATTACATCTTTTAAAAGTACTTTGTCTTCAATCCATGTAACATCTTTAGGAGTAACTATTCCAACTACATTCATATCTTTATCAACAATTGTAAAACTGCTCAACTTACGTGCAATTACATTTTGTTTCCATTCACCAATACTTTGATATTCAAACATATATGGGGGATTTTTATCCATTATATTTTCTACTAATAAGATATCTTTCTTTATTTTTCTCTCATATATAGCCTTATTTATTATAGTAGCTATCGTAAAAGTATCATAAGCTGTTGTGATTATAGGAAGTTTTTTTATATTCGCTTTCTCCTTTATATGTTCACTGCATCCAAATCCCCCTGTTATCAATATTGCACAACCTTTGTCTAACGCTTTCTCATAAACTTCTTCTCTATCTCCAACTATAACTAGGCTGCCGGGCTGTAAATACTTTTCCATTTCCTTTATAGTCATAGCTCCTATTATAAATTTATTTAACATTTTATGAATTCCTTCATGTCCCCCAAGTATAGAACCTTCTACTATATTAACGACCTCGGCAAATGACAATTTCTCAATATTACCTTTTTCAACTTTTTTTATTCTAACAGTTCCTACTCTCGGCATCGTTTTAACAATTTCTCTACTCTCTGCTTCTTTTATAGCTCTATAAGCTGTACCCTCACTAACATCTAACTGCTGTGCAATACTTCTTACTGAAATTTTTGAGCCAACTTCTAATTCCTCTATATATTTAATTATTTTTTCATGTTTAGTCATCTAATCAACACTCCTTAAAGGGGGCAGAAATTGGATAGAAAAAAAGATAGTGATAAATCACTATCTTAATTATACCAAAAAACATTATTCTATATCATCAACAGTATCTATTATTACTTTTGAATTTTCAAACATCAAATCAACATCTGTTGGTTTAGCCAGTCTATCACCTTTACTGTCATATAAAATCCTTATAACAGGTCTTGTTGGAAAATCTCTATTAACCTTTATTACAACTCCTTTCTCACCAGTATTTAAAATCACACCTTCTCCAATAGAATATAAAGCTATATTGTTAATAAATATTTTTGTAATATTATAGTCAAACTGATGTCCTCTCATCGACAACAAATATTCAACAGCCTGATAATTTTTTATCCTCTTTTTATAAACCCTATCAGAAGTTAAAGCATCATATACATCTGCTATCGATACAATTTTTGCAAATTCGTGTATTTCATCTCCTCTTATACTTAAAGGATATCCTTGACCATCAACTCTTTCATGATGATATAAAGCTATAAGTCTACTCGTTTCACTTATGTCCTTTATAGTTTTAAGTATCTCATAACCATAAATTGTATGTTTTTTAATTTCATGGAACTCCTGTTTTGTAAGTTTATCCGGCTTATTTAATATACTATTAGGTACTCTAACTTTTCCTATATCATGAAGCATTGCTCCAATGCCTAATTCTTTTAATTTTTCTTTTGTGTACCCCAAACATGCACCAGTAATAATTGATAAAACAGATACATTAACAGAATGTCCAAAAGTATATTCGTCTACCGCTCTAATTTCTTCTAATCTTATAAAAAGTTCATCTTTAGAAAGCATTTCTTCTATAATCTGATTCACTATAATAATGATTTCATCAATATGTACTTCACTCGAAACATTTAATTCATTTATTACATTCTTTACCAAATCTTTAGCCTTATCTCTAGTATCTCTTTTTATTATGTTTTGATTATCTTCATCGTCATAAACGTATATCTGCTTTATGTTTAGGGCCTTTAGTTTTTGTATATATATATCTTTAATTACCATTCCTTCACTCAGTAAAACGCTACCATTCGATTTATATACAGGCTTCGCTACTCTCATTCCCTGTGTCAAATTCTCTACTGCTATTAATTTCATGTTTACCCAACCTTTTCATAATGATTGTTAATAATATTATAAACTAAATCTTCCTTATTGTCTAAATTATATCAAAAAATCATTTGATTTATACATAAAATAGTACTATATTCCCATTAAGCAATTTCATATAGAAAATATAATTACTACTCAATATATAAACGAGCAACAAAAAAAGAGTAGGTATTTCCTACTCTTCATTCAACTTATTCTCTAATAAGTCTACTAAAGCCTCTACAGCTTCTTTCTCATCTTCACCTCTAGCTATTATAGTAACTTCATCGCCTTGAGATACTCCCAAAGCCATGATTCCCATTATACTCTTTGCATTAACTTCCTTATCATCTTTTTTTACAGTAATTTCACTTAAAAACTTACCAGCTGTTTGCACAAATAGTGCCGCTGGTCTAGCATGTAGTCCTGTTTTATTTTTTATTGTAATTGTTCTTTTTTCCATCTAATTCCCCCCTCTCTTTTTTTATTTCTTCTGCTATTTGTTCTATTTTTCTTAGTCTATGGTTTACACCAGATTTACCTATAGGAGGATCTAGCATTTGCCCTAATTCTTTAAGGCTTGCTTCTCTGTTAATCAATCTTAATCTTGCAATATCTATCAAATTCTCTGGTAATTTATCAATACCAATAGTTCTCTCTATGTATTCTATATTTTTTATCTGTCTCAGTGCTGCATTAATTGTCTTACTTAAATTAGCAGTTTCACAATTAACTATTCTATTTATATTATTCCTAACATCTTTAAGGATTCTGATATTTTCCAATTTTAATAATGCAGTATGTGCACCTATTATATTTAGTAAATCAACTATTTGTTCTCCCTCTTTTATATATACCACAAAATTATCTTTTCTAGTTACAATTTTTGAATTTAAACCAAAAGAATTTATTAATTTGCATAAATCTTCACTATGTTTAGCACTGTTAGTAACAAATTCTAAGTGATACGTCTTTTCAGGATCACTTAAAGAACCTCCTCCTAAAAAGGCACCTCGAATATATGCTCTTTTACAACATCTATTTTTCACTAATCTATCTGGTATACCATAATTTATTTCAAAATAGTTAGCACTATCCTTTTTAAAAATACCTGTATCCTCTAATATTCGCTTTGCCTCATCTACATTATTTACAATCATCAGATAGCTATTATTTTTCTTTAACTGCCTATTTTTTCTAACCATGACTTCAGACTGAACGTTATATAATTTTTTTAATAAAGTAAAAATTCTTCTAGCTATAGCTGCATTTTCTGTTGAGAATTTAATATTTACTTTTCCCAAACCCATCATTTGTATAGAACCACTCATACGTATTAAAGCTGCCAATTCTGATATAAGGCAACATTCATTATCTATTTCTAATCTAGATAATTCATTTTTAGTTTTAGATGAGAATGACATTTTACATCTACTCCTATATTAATCAATATTACATTTCCTTTATCGCTTTGACAATAATCTTTCTCTCATCATCATATTTAGCAAGTTCTGTAGCTCTATTTATATGAACAAACCTTGCATCTATAAATCCCTCTTTTTTTAAGGGTATACAATCCATATTTTTTGCAGACATTAAAAACCAATGTACTGTTTTATTAACCATTTCTTCACTTTCATTTATATGTCTAAATGTATAATTTATTTTGCCTAAATATTTTATTATTTCTGCTTTAACACCGCCTTCTTCAAACACTTCCCTAGTAGCTGCTTCTTTGAGCTTCTCATTATTTTTTACTTTTCCTTTAGGCAGTACCCAATCACCATTATATTTTCGAAGTAACAAAATAGCATTTCCAAAATAGACTACGCCACCAGCGCTAATCTCTTCTCTCATTTATGCCACTCTCCTAGCAAAAAACAGAAAATAGAAGATAAATAATGTTTAATATTATTATAACACATAATATAATCCTTTCAATTATACTTTTAATAAAGCATTCTGGTTATTAAATGTTTTTTCTAATCCATTATTTGTCCTAAAATACTCATTAAACGATAACTATCTATAATATTAAACCAATATATTCTTTTAACGAGTATCTTATATGACCATCTCTGCCTTCAGTAGTATCAGCACAAATTAGAGAATTTAAAATAGCTTCTTCTGTAGCTTCTGCCACAGCTCTAAATACTACATCTATCTTATTTTCATTAAACATTTTTATATTAGTCGTAGCCTCTTTTTCATAATGACTGATTCTATTCGATGTAGTAAAGCCTATTACTATCTCTCCACTTCCATTTCCCATATATGAACCGGTTCTGTTAAGGCCTATGACAGCTCTTCTTGAAATCCTTTTAAGCTGTCTCGAAGTCATCGGTATATCTGTCGCTAAAATGACTATTATAGAGCCTTTATCACTCTCATTACATTTAACTTTATTTTTTTCACTAATCATCTTACCAATTCTAATACCATTTATAGTTAAATCTTCTTTTCTGCCAAAATTAGATAAGACGAGTATTCCAACTGTATATGTTCTATTATCCAATTCAATTTGTCTCGAGGATGAACCTATTCCTCCTTTTAATCCATAACATGACATTCCAGCTCCAGCTCCTACAGCCCCTTCTTCAAATTCAACATCTGCATTCTGTATAGCTTCAAATACATGTTCTTTCTTCACATATCTCCCTCTAATGTCATTAAGATATCCATCATTGCACTCACAAACTACAGGATTTACTGTTCCTGTTGTAAATCCTATATCTTCATTTTCTTTTAGCATATACTCAATTAAAGCATCAGTTGCCAAACCAACACTAAGAGTATTTGTTAAAATTATAGGAGTTTCAATAGTTCCAAGCTCCTCGATTTGAATAGTACCTATAGTTTTACCAAACCCGTTTATTACATGACTTGATGCAATCACTTTATCTTTAAATATATTCCCCTCATGTGGCAAAATCGCCGTAACACCAGTTTTAACAGACCCATTATTTAAAGTAACATGTCCTACTTTTACACCTTTTACATCCGTTATAGCATTCTTTTCACCGGGTTTTAATTCTCCTATAATAACACAATAGTCCCTTATTCTCTTCTGCCCTTTCAAAAATCTCCACTCCCCTCTATATAATCTTCATAACTCTATTTCAATTTAATTAATAGTTCTCCAGTCTTAACCTGTTGTCCTTTTTCCACAGTTATTAATTCTACTATACCAGATAAAGGAGATTTAATATTTGTTTCCATCTTCATAGCTTCTATTACTATCAGAGTTTGATTTTCTTTAACTTCGTCCCCTTCATTTACAAGCACCTTTACTACAGTTCCCGGAATACTAGCTCCTATCTCTAATTTATTTGAAGGATCTGCCATTTTAGTAAAGTTAGTTTGATTCCTAATATTACTAGCCTTATCATGTATCTTTATTTCTCTTCTGTTGCCATTTACTTCAAATACAACAGTCCTATTTCCTTCATTATCTAATCTACCTATCTCCAAAAGTTTTACAACTAAAACTTTACCTTCAGCAATCTCTATTTCACAAGTCTCACCCTCATATAATCCGTGGAAAAAAACATCACTGCCCATTCGGCTCAAGTCCCCGTATTCCTCAATATATTTTAGATAATCTTCAAATACTTTAGGATACAGTGCATAACTTAACAAATCTCTTTTAGTAGGTTCTATATTAAATTTTTCTTTTAAATATTTCTCTATTTTTTCAAAATCCTCGGGCTCTAATAATTCACCGGGCCTACAAGTAATAGGTTCTTCGCCTTTTAAAACTAACTGTTGAAGCTTTTTAGAAAAACCTCCCATTGGTTGCCCTATCATTCCCTTAAAATAAGCTACTACTGAATCAGGAAAAGCCATGTCTTTAGCTTTTTCGTATATATTTTCAGGAGTTAAATTATTCTTTACCATAAATATTGCCATATCTCCTACCACTTTAGAAGATGGAGTAACTTTTACAATATCTCCTAACATTTCATTCACTTTTTTATACATTTCCTTAACTTCATTAAATCTATGCCCTAACCCAAAACTTTCAACTTGAGGTTTTAGATTTGAATACTGTCCTCCGGGTATTTCATATTTATAAATTTCTGTTGTGCCAGATTTTAAATCCGATTCAAATTGGCTATAAACAGGTCTTACTGCACTCCAATAATCAGAGATTTTCTGAATATCATCGAGATTTATTCCCGTATCTCTATAGGTATTCTCTAAAGCTGCCACTACAGAATTTAAAGCCGGTTGACTCGTTAGTCCTGACATACTGTTAAAAGCAGTATCTACAATATCGACTCCAGCTTCTGCTGCCATTAAAACCGTTGCAACTCCATTTCCGCTAGTATCATGGGTATGAAGGTGTATCGGTATCGATATTTCTTCTTTTAGTGCTTTAATAAGTTTAAAAGCAGCATAAGGTTTTAATAAAGCAGACATATCTTTTATACCAAGTATATGGGCTCCCATTTTTTCAATCTCTTTTGCCATATTTATATAATATTTTAAAGTATATTTATCCCTTCTATCATCTAAAATATCTCCTGTATAACACATACAAACTTCTGCTATTTTCCCATTTTTCAGCACTTCATCTACAGCTATTTCCATTCCCTTTAACCAGTTTAATGAATCAAATATTCTAAACACATCTATTCCACTAGCTGCAGATTCTTTTATAAATTCTCTTATAACATTATCCGGATAGTTTTTATACCCCACTCCATTAGCTCCTCTTAGTAGCATTTGGAATAAAATATTAGGTATTCTCTTTCTCAATTCTTCTAATCTAATCCACGGAGACTCTTTTAAAAATCTATATGCGACATCAAAAGTAGCCCCTCCCCATATTTCCAGGGAAAACAAATCTTTAGCCAAAACAGATGTAGCCTTTGCAATTTTCAGCATATCTCTAGTCCTCATTCTCGTAGCCATTAGTGATTGATGCGCATCTCTCATAGTGGTATCCGTTAATAATAATTTTTGCTGCTCTTTAATCCATTTTACAACTCCTTCAGGCCCTTTTTCATCTAATAATTGTTTAGTACCGTTTAAATTTTGTGGTATCTTTACTTTAGGTACTATTGGTACATCAAACTCCCTTTTATTCCCTTTAGTCTCATTTACTACTTTTTCACCAATAAATTTAAGAACTCTAAGTTCTTCATCGGCTTTTGGAACTATATCAAATAATTCTGGATTGTCAGCAACAAAATTAGTATCACACTCGCCCTTTAAGAAAGTCTCATGATTTAATACATTTATTAAAAAGGCGGCATTAGTTTTAACTCCACTGATTTTAAGTTCTTTTATGGAACGAATAGCCTTTCTTACAGCATCCTCAAAAGTTCTAGACCAAGAAGTAGTTTTTACTAAAAGGCTATCGTAATAAGGACTTATAATCGAACCTGTAAACCCATTTCCTCCATCAAGCCTTATACCAAATCCCGATCCCGTTCTATATACGTCAATTCTACCTGTATCTGGAGCAAAGTTATTTGAAGGGTCTTCAGTTGTTATCCTGCATTGGATAGAATATCCTCTAATATCTACATCACTTTGAGAATAAATACCTATTTCCGGTGAATTTAATGGATATCCTTCGGCTATCAGAATTTGACTTTGAACAATATCTATACCTGTAATCATTTCTGTTACAGTATGCTCAACTTGAATTCTTGGATTCATTTCTATAAAATAATGATTTCCATACATGTCTACCAGAAATTCTACTGTTCCAGCACTCCTGTAATTTACCGCTCTAGCTATTTTTAAAGCATCATTACAGATAGCCTCCCTTTTTTCTTTTGAAAGAGAAAAAGCAGGAGTAAATTCAATAAGCTTCTGGTGTCTCCTCTGTATAGAACAATCTCTTTCATACAAATGCACAATATTTCCATATTTGTCTCCTAAAATTTGTACTTCGATATGTTTAGGCTTTTCGAGATATTTTTCTATAAATATATCATCTATTCCAAAGGCTTTTTTAGCCTCATTTTTTGCACTATGAAACTCTTTTATTAAATCTTCTTCATTTCTCACTATCCTCATACCTCTTCCACCGCCACCAGCAGCAGCCTTCAAGATAATTGGATAGCCACAGTATCTTGCAAATTTTATAGCTTCTTCTTCAGAACTAATAGGTTTTTCAATTCCAGGTATAACAGGTACACCAACGCTCTTTGCTACTAATTTTGATTTTATCTTATCTCCTAACTGTTCCATCATAATATGAGTTGGCCCGATAAATTCTATTCCTGCTTCCTCACATTTCTTTGCAAATTCCGGATTTTCTGATAAAAATCCGTATCCAGGATGTATTGCATCTACACCTTTCTTTAATGCAAGATTTATTATTTCATCAATACTTAAATACGCTTCTATAGGCCCTTTATTTTTGCCTATCAAATAGGACTCATCTGCTTTAGTTCTAAAAAGAGAACACTTATCTTCATTAGAATAAACAGCTACAGTTCTAATTCCCAATTCATTACAAGCTCTGAAAATCCTTATAGCAATTTCACCTCTATTAGCAACTAATATCTTTTTAAATTTTTTCAATAGGCTCACCCACTTTCAAAATAATTCTAAATTTTCTGTGTATTTATCCTGATATAAACAAAGCATATAGATTCATATGAATTATAAGGAATTATCTCACAAGGTTAAATTAATTATACAAAAAACCTTCTGCATATGAGCAAGAAGGTATAATTTCTCACAAAAACAAGTTAAAAGTCTTTCAGACAAAAATACCATAATATTTATAAAATGTCAATATACAATTAATGTGATTAAATGTAAGATACTGTAATATTCGTTTTCTATATACAAAATCAAAAATTGCTATTCCCCTAAATATAGCAAAATTTCGCAATTTATAAATGTATATTTATACATCTATTAATATTAATGCATAAAAAATTTTTATTATTTTTAAAAAACAAAATAGTTTTTAATAACGCATATTAGTATTTTACTAATATGCAGTCCATATAATCAAAATTAATTTTCTGTTTTTTCTGAAACTAGTAACTTTTTTTCAAAAACATTTTTCATATTTAAAAAAAATATTGCAAATATATACATATCATTGTATAATGCTATGTAAATAAAATAAAGGAGGAGATACTCAATGCTTAAAAAAAACATAGCTAAACTAATAGCAATTCTACTTATAATCCCTATAATTCTATCATTATCCGGATGTTCACAAAAAACTGAACTAGAAAAAAAAGAATCAAAACTTACTTCAATTAAGAAAACCGGCAAAATAATAATTGGAACAAGCGCTGATTTTCCACCATATGAATTTCACAAAGAAATAAATAACAAAGATGAAATTGTAGGTTTCGATATTTCCATAGCAAAAGAAATTGCAAAAGATATCGGAGTAAAACTAGAAATCAAAGACATGAATTTTGATGGACTATTAGCAGCTTTACAAGCCGGAAAAATCGATTTCGTTATAGCCGGTATGAATCCAACAGAAGAAAGAAAAAAGAAAGTTGACTTTTCAAAAGTTTACTATACAACCGTTCAAGGCATCATAGTTAGGGCAGAAGACAAAGACAAAATTAAATCATTAGAAGATTTGAAAGATAAAATAATAGGCGTTCAAAAAGGTTCTATTCAAGAAAAAATAGCTAAAAAACAGATTACTGGCTCAAAAATTAAAGCTATTGGTAAGGTATCTGACCTTATACTACAGCTAAAAAATAATAAAATTGATGCACTGATTGTGGAAGAATCAGTTGGAAAAGCATATATAAGCAAAAATAAGGATTTAAAATTATTAGATATAAAAATTAAGGCTGAAGATGATGGATTTGCTGTAGCTGTAAAAAAAGGAAATACCGATCTTTTAGAAGCAATAAATAATACTCTTGATAGATTGATAAATGATAAGAGTATAGAAAAATTTATTATAGAAGCAACTGAACTAGCTGAAAACAAGTAATCTTGCTAAACATTAGGAGGTAGGACATATTGGATTTCTCATTTTTAGCTAAATATTATATGTTTTTTATCTATGGACTTAAAAATACAATTCTACTAGCTATTTTTTCAGTATGTCTTGGTGTTATACTTGGTATTTTTCTAGCATTAATGAAAATATCTAAAAATCGTATTTTAAATATAATATCTACATCTTATATAGAATTTATAAGGGGAACGCCTCTGTTAGTACAATTGTATATTATCTATTACGGACTTCCTAATATAGGAATAGATTTACCAGATTTTTTGGCGGGCATTATAGCTCTATCTATAAACAGCGCTGCCTATGTAGCTGAAATAATCCGTGCAGGAATACAAGCCGTAGATAAAGGACAAATGGAAGCAGCAAAGTCTCTAGGAATGACTCATAATATGACAATGAAATATATAATAATCCCACAGGCATTTAAAAATATTCTACCTGCATTAGGTAATGAATTTATAGTCGTTATAAAAGAATCTTCTATTGTATCTATAATAGGTATACATGAACTTATGTATAATGCAGATACAGTAAGAGGTAATACTTTTCAACCATTCGAGCCTTTAATCGTAGTAGCATTAATTTATTTCATAATTACATTTACCCTTTCTAAATTACTAGGGCTTGCTGAAAGGAGGATGCGAGTAGGTGATCAGAGTATCTAATCTACACAAAGAGTTTGGAAATACACATGTGCTTAAGGGAATAGACATTCATATAAAAAAGGGTGAAATAGTTGTTATTATAGGGCCAAGTGGCTCTGGAAAGAGTACTTTCTTAAGATGTCTTAATCTCCTTGAACAGCCCTCAAGAGGTGAAATAATTTTTGAAGGAATTTCTATAACAGATAAAAATAATGATATTAACAAACAGAGACAGAAAATGGGTATGGTTTTTCAACAATTTAATCTTTTTCCTCATATGACTGTTTTAGACAACATTACATTAGCACCAAGAAAGGTTAAAAAAGTCAATAAAGAAGAAGCAGAAAAAGTTGCTTTTGATTTACTGCGTAGAATTGGTTTAGAAAATAAAGCATATAGCTATCCTAATCAACTTTCAGGAGGACAAAAACAGAGGATAGCTATTGCTAGGGCATTAGCTATGTCACCTGATGTAATTCTTTTTGATGAACCGACTTCGGCTCTTGATCCAGAAATGGTAGGAGAAGTTTTAGATGTTATGAAGGAATTAGCATCTGAAGGCATGACAATGATAATCGTTACCCATGAAATGGGTTTTGCAAGAGAAGTAGCAAACAGAGTCGTTTTTATGGATGAAGGAAAAATTATTGAACAAGGACATCCCAAAGAAATATTTAATAACCCTCAACATCCAAGAACAAAAGACTTTTTAAGAAAAGTATTATAAGTCCTATAAGATAAATCCCCTTGACAAAATTTTATCAATAATATATCATAGGCTATAATAAATAATTAACAAACAAGGAGCTGATTTGTATGACTAAAATTATTATGTCCCCTAGCAAATATATACAGGGGGAAGGAGAATTATCAAAAATAAAACAACATGTTTCTAATTTAGGGGATTCGTTTTTAATTATTGCTGACAAGTTTATCATGTCAATAACAAAGAACATAGTAGAAGATAGTTTCAATGGTAGTAATTTAGCTTTAACATTTGAAAAATTTAATGGAGAATGTTCAAGACAGGAAATCAATAGGTTGATAGACGTCTGCAGTTCAAACAATTGTAACGTAGTTGTTGGTATAGGAGGAGGAAAAACGCTAGACACAGCAAAGGCAGTAGCTTATTATAAAAAACTACCCGTAGTTATTGTCCCAACTATAGCATCTACAGACGCTCCTTGTAGTGCTTTATCTGTTATATATACTGAAGAAGGCGTTTTTAGTGAATATCTCATCCTCCCTAAAAATCCAGATTTAGTTTTAGTAGATACAAGTATTATTGCAAAAGCCCCTGCAAGATTGTTAGTTGCAGGTATGGGAGATGCTTTAGCAACATATTTTGAGGCTAGGGCATGCGCAGAAGCTAATGCCACTAATATGGCAGGTGCTCAATCAACTAAATCTGCATTAGCTCTTGCGAAACTTTGTTATGAAACCCTTTTAGAAGATGGATATAAAGCTAAACTTGCAGTAGAATACAACATTCCTACAAAAGCTTTAGAAAATATAATAGAAGCAAATACATATTTAAGTGGAATCGGATTCGAAAGTGGTGGTTTAGCAGCAGCTCACTCTATTCATAACGGTTTTACAGTACTTAAAGAATGTCATCATTTGTACCATGGTGAAAAAGTTGCATTTGGTACAATTGTTCAGCTGGTATTAGAAAATAGGCCTATTGAAGAAATTGAAGAAGTTATAGAATTCTGCATTAGCGTTGGACTCCCTATTACTTTAGAAGATATGGGCATAAAAGAAATAAATCACGATGATATTATGAAAGTTGCAAAAGCTTCATGTGCTGAAGGAGAAACTATTCACAACATGCCATTTAAAGTTACTCCAGAAACTGTTTATTCAGCAATTCTAACTGCTGATGCAATAGGAAAACAATTCAAACTGTAAAAATTAAAAGTCTAAAAAAATAGATAGGCCTGTAGAATAACGGAGAGAGAAAAAATCTCTCACCCATTATTCTACAGGCTTTAATCTAGCTGTAAAGTGTCTTAAAATTTTAGGCTCATACTCAAATTCATATCCTCTCATTTGTTCTTTTCTTTTAGCTATATTAATAAGTGCTTCCGCGACAACATCCATATGATTGTTTGTATATACTCTTCTAGGAATTGTAAGTCTTAATAACTCTAATGGAGATTCTATTTGTTCTCCTGTATCGGGATCTCTACCTAGTAAGAATGAACCTATTTCTACTGCTCTTACTCCCGCCTCTTTATATAATTCCACACATAATGCTTGAGCAGGGAATTGATAATATGGAATGTGTGGTAGTAATTTTTTAGCATCAACAAATACAGCATGTCCGCCTACAGGCTTTTGTATAGGAATTCCTGCTTCTTGTAATCTTCTTCCTAGATATTCTACTTGGCCAATCCTTGCACTCAAATAAGCCTCATCCACTACTTCTCTTAATCCTCTAGCTAACGCTTCCATGTCTCTACCGGCTAATCCACCATAAGTAGGAAATCCTTCAATCGGTACTAACATCTGTCTAACTAGGTTATATAGTTCTTCATCTTCTTTAATTGCTATCATACCGCCAATATTTACTATACCATCTTTTTTAGCACTCATTGTCAAGCCATCGCCGTAAGAGAACATTTCTTTAATAATCTCTGGTATACTCTTATCTTTATATCCTTCTTCTCTCTGTTTTATAAAATAAGCATTTTCAGCAAATCTTGCAGCATCAAAAAACACTCTCAATCCATATTTGTCAGCTACTTTTCTAACTTCCTTAATATTCTGCATTGAAACAGGCTGTCCACCTGCGCTATTACATGTAACAGTTATTAAAATAAAAGCACAATTTTCTGCTCCCTTTTCTTCGATAAATCTGTCTAATTTTTCAATATCGAAGTTTCCTTTAAAAGGATGTTCTTTTTGTGTATCAAAAGCATCTTCAATTATTAAGTTAACCGCTCTTCCATCCTTCAACTCAATATGAGCCTTAGTAGTATCAAAATGCATATTTCCTAAAACATACTGGCCTTTTTTTATAAGAATTTGAAATAAAACGTTTTCCGCACCTCTACCTTGATGTGTAGGAACTACATAATTATAACCAATTATATCTTTAACGGTATTTTCTAAATTATAAAAGTTTCTACTGCCTGCATAAGATTCATCTCCAAGCATAATCCCAGCCCATTGGTTATCACTCATAGCTCCTGTACCACTGTCTGTAAGTAAATCAATAAAAATATCTTCTCCTCTTAAACCAAAAACATTATACCCTACTTCCTTAATTTTCCTTTCTCTTTCTTCTCTAGGAATTAGTCTTATTCTTTCAACCATCTTTATTTTATATGGTTCTGCCATTTTATCATACATAATTTTACCCTCCTTGATATTATTTTAAAATACGTTAACAACACTTTAATATATTCTATAAAAAAATATAATAATCCTTTAAAATTTAAGTAAATTAAACAAAATCTTTATTTAATTTAAGGAAAATCTTATCTATTATCCGCAATTTAATAATAAATAACAATTCTCCATAGAATAAAACAATGCGGCCAACGGCCGCTAAATATTTCTTTCCGATATTAAACTAATCAATATCTCACTAACTCTCAATGCATCATGCCTAATATAATTTTTCTTTATATCTACCAGATTATCCTTTATTACATTTATGCCTTTTGCTTTTAATTTCTGTTCTTGTTGTTCATCTATAATAACAGGTTTTGCCCCATCTTTATAATACTTTAATAAAGTTTCATCTGGTATTTCTTCTTGATTTGCTATAACATAATCTATTAATCCATCTTTGCTATGCTTTAATATAGCATTTACATGATCTAAAACATCATATCCATCAGTTTCTCCCGGTTGTGTCATAACATTTACTACATATACTTTTATTGCAGCCGACCTATATATTGCATCACTCAAACCATTTACTAATAAATTAGGAATAACACTAGTATAAAGACTACCAGGACCTAAAACGATACAATCCGCATCTTCAATAGCCTCAATAGCTTCCCTAAGTGGATAGCTTTCTTTAGGCTCTATATAGACATAATCTATTCTACTGCCTATTTTCCTATTTTCAATCGGAATATTCGACTCTCCTTCAATAACTTTACCATTTTCTAATTTTGCATATAACTTCACATCTTCTAAAGTCATAGGTAACACTTTCCCTGTTACAGCTAATACATTACTCATTTCTTTTATTGCAATTTCAAAATTACCACAAATACCATTCATAGCAGCAATAAACAGATTGCCAAAACTCTGTCCCTTAAGCTTACCATCTTCAAATCTATACTGCAATAATTTCTCCATTATAGGTTCTGTATCGGCTAAAGCTAATATACAGTTTCTTATATCTCCCGGCGGTAGCATTCCTAAATCTTCCCTTAAAACACCAGAACCCCCACCATCATCTGCAACAGTAACAATAGCCGTTATATTTGTAGTATGTTTTTTTAATCCTCTCAAAAGCACCGAAAGACCTGTACCGCCACCTATAACTACTATTTTAGGCCCCTTATTAAGCGCTTTTCTTTTAATACTAAAATCCGACTTTGCTTGCCCATTTGATTTCATACTTAAACACCTCTTATGCTATTTACAATCTCTATGAGATATTACTACTCTATGTTCTTTATCTTTAAGTGTTTCATATAATACATTTGCGATAGTAACAGACCTATGTCTACCGCCAGTACAGCCTATTGCAATAACAAGTTGTGTTTTACCCTCTTTTATATAATATGGTATTAAGAAATCTATTAAATCAATGAGTTTATTAACAAATATTTTAGTTTGTTCCCAATTCATTACATAATCCCTTACACTCTTATCATTACCAGTATATTCTTTTAGTTCTTCTATATAGTATGGATTAGGCAAAAATCTCACATCAAAAACTAAATCTGCATCTAAAGGAAGTCCGTGTTTAAATCCAAAAGAAAGTATCGATATTGTTAGGTTTTGTGCTTCTTTTCCCTCTAGAAAAATTTTCCTAATTTCCTCTTTTAACATTCCTATAGTAAGCTTTGAAGTATCAATTATATGATTCGATTTTTCTTTTACCTCTTTAAGAGCCTTCCTTTCTTCTTTAATACCATCTATAATTCTTCCATCTTTACTTAAAGGATGCTGTCTTCTCGTTTCTTTAAATCTCTTGATTAAAACTTCATCAGATGCATCTAAAAATATAATTCTATATTTAAAACCTTGTTTTTTAAGTAATTCTAAACTGTGAAATAAGTCATTGAAAAACTTACCACCTCTTATATCAACTACTACCGCTACTCTATCAATAGTTCTTTTAGACTGAAAACATAAGTCAGCAAATTTCGGCAACAATGCTGGCGGAAGGTTGTCCATACAATAAAACCCAATATCCTCCATTACCTTTATAGCTTGACTCTTCCCTGCTCCTGATAAACCAGTAACTATAATAAATTCCATAATTCTATCCCCTTTCTTCTTCATCTGAAACGTTTATTATCTGGTCAGCTTTTAGACCAGCTTTTATAGCCATTTCTATCCCCTTTTCTACATTCCCAACATCATCTGGAGTATGAGCATCACTATTGATTGCAAACTTCACATTTTCTTTCATCGCAATTTTTATATATTCTATATTAAGATAACCATGACTGGCATTTATCTCTAATGCTGTACCCCTTTTTGCTGCTGCTTTTGCAAGCTCTCTAGTATCTATATCAACCTTTGCTCCCGGATGAGTTATTATATCAATATCATAGTTATTTATAGCTTTTATAACAGCCATTGTATTCATATATCTAGCTTTTTCAGCTACAGATGGAATAAATTTGCCTATATAATTCATAATATGAAGGTTATATACATCTTTTATAGTTTTAGGTTTAGCCCCAAAATGGAAACCAACTAACAATATATCTAACATGTCTATTATCTTATCATCTACACCAATTTCCCCATTATAACTTACTATATTTGATTCAACACCTAAAAGAATATTTATATCTTTATATTCTTCATTTAATTTATCTATTTCTTCTCTCATTCTTTTAAATTTATCTATTTTGACACCAAACCCCATATGGCTAGGCCCATGATCGCATATAGCAATCTCCTTAAGGCCTTTTCTCCTCGCACTCTCTACATTTTCTCTAATAGTACCTTTCCCATGACTATATTTTGTATGTGTATGGTAATCAGCAAAAATTTTCATAAACAAAACCTCCAAATTATTTCTCTCCAATTATCTTAACCTCTGTCTTAAGTTCAACTCCAAATTTATCTCTAACTGTTTTCTGAATAACTTTAATCAAATTTAAAACATCATTACAAGTAGCATTACCTAAATTCACAATAAAACCGCTGTGCTTTTCAGAAACTTGTGCATCTCCAAACCTCAAACCTTTTAAACCTGCATCTTCTATCAATTTTCCAGCATAATATCCCTTTGGTCTTTTAAATGTACTCCCAGCACTCGGAAGATTTAAAGGCTGTTTGGTTATCCTTTTCTGTGTAAGCTCATCCATATAGCTCTTTATATCTTCATAATTTCCTTTTTTAAGTTCCATCTCAACTTCTATAACTATTAGTTCTCGTTCATCTATAATACTACTTCTATAGCCAAACTCCATCTGTTCATTCGTAAACTCTATAATTTCACCATTTCCACCAATACATCTTACTAAAGTTACAATATCTTTCATTTCTCCACCATAAGCTCCTGCATTCATAGTTATAGCACCACCTAGCGAACCGGGAATACCGCTTGCAAACTCCAATCCAGTCAAAGAATGTTTTAATGCAATCCTAGATAATTTAGATAATAAAATACCCGATTGTGCTATAATCTTATTACCCTCAACTCTGACATCGCTTAAATTTTCCGAAATCTTAATTACTACACCTCTTATACCTTTATCGCTTACAAGCAGATTTGAACCGTTACCCATTATAAAATAATCTATATCTAATTCTTTGCATAAAGTTAGAACTTTAGAAATTTGCTCAATATTTCTAGGTATAAATAAAATATCTGCAGGGCCTCCTATCTTAAATGAAGTATGATTCTTCATAGGTTCATCTATTAAAAATTTAAATTCTGGAAATTTTTCTTTAAAAATCTCTATAATTTCTTTTTTATTCAAAAAAATCACTCCTACATACAAAATTATATATTTTTGTCATCAACCTGTATAGTTAAAGTATATCCCTTTTATGATTATCAAACAACTATTGTAAATTCAAAAAATGATGTTAATTATCATTTATATACAATTTCTGTATTTGCTTTTTTGCATCATCTAATGCTTCTTTACTACTTTTTTCACCAATCAATGCCGATTTAATTTGGCTTTGAAGAATTCTATCAATTTCTTTCCATTTTTCATGTCTTGGAATTATTTTAGTATATGACAACGAATTTTCTATTCTCTTAACTTTATTATCATACATATATAAATCCGTTATCCCTGTCTTTACAGGAAATACTCCTAAATCCTCTAATTCTCTTTGATATTTTTCTTGAGTAATATATTTTAAAAACTTCACACACATCTTAAGTTTTGCTTCGTCTTCCTGTTTAAATATACCGTATGCACTTACGCTGTTATTAAGTGATACAGGCAATTTCATATCTCCTATAGGATAATTTGCCACAGTAAACTCAAAACCTTCTCCTTTATTTTTAAGATTTTCTAAAACCCTTAAAGCCCAAGTACCAGTCGGATATACCGCTACATTTTTCTTTTTATAAAACATTTCCCACGCTTCATTTTCATTTAATATTCCAAAATCTTCAGGAGTTACTTTGTATTTATATTTTAAATCAATCAATTTATTTAAACCTTTAAGTGCCTTGTCTCCATAAAAAACATACTCGCCGCTATTTTCATCAATTATATCAGCACCATCACTTAGTATAATCCCCCATACATTATAATAGTTAGGTTTAATAAAAGAAGTAAATCCATAATGGTCTATCTCACCATCATTATCTGAATCCCATGTCAGCATTTTCATTTTTTCAACAAATTCCTCATAAGTCCAATTACCATCAATCGGCGGTTCAACTCCTCGCTCTATGAAAAGGTCTAAATTTAAATACATAACATAAGTCGTCATCATAAAGGGTACTCCCCACATTTTACCGTTATATGTAACGGCTCTCAAAGCCTGACATTTGAATTTGTTTTTTTCTTCTTTAGTAAAATAATTATCTAAAGGCTCTAATATACCTTTTTTCATATAATTAAAATCGGCTGCTATTGGGGCAATATCTGGATATCTACCTGTTTTTACAGCTTCTTCTAATTGGGTAGTACCTTTCTTCCAATCAATAGGTTTAAATTCTATATAAACACCAGGATTCTCTCTTTCAAACTTTTTAATTTTATCTAATATCCATCCGTACCTACTACCAGTTTTAACATTTAATCTTGGAAAATCCCAAAGAGTTATTACTCCTTTCCACGGCTCTTCTTTTTCTATTCTCTTTTCATTTATTTGTTTTCTATAATTAACAATTAATAAAGGGCTAGATAATATCAATAAAACTACTATAATTTGCACAAATGCTTGTATTAGCTTTTTTTTCATACTATTGCACCTCCTAATTATAAATATTACTAGGAAGTGCTTAATATGTTTTAACTTCAAATACAAAATACGCGGCCAAAGGCCGCTAAACTTATATCTTATTTATATTCACTCAATAATGCCGCACCGATAATACCAGCATCATTACCTAATTCAGCTAAAAATATTTCGGCATGTTTTACTTCTTTATATAGAACATACTTAGAAACCTCTTTTCTTACTTTCTCTAATAAAAAATCTCCTGCTTTGGAAACCCCACCACCTATAGCTATTACATCAGGGTCCAAAACATTTATTAAATTAGTTATACCTATTCCTAAATACCTAACCATTCTATCGACTACCTTATTAGCCAATTGGTCGCCTTCTTTGGCACTATCGAATATTATCTTGCTATTTAATTTCATTAAATCATTGTTAACCTTTTCCAACAAAGTTGTTTCACATTGTTCTTCTTCTATTAATTTCTTAGCATATTTTATTACAGCCGTAGCTGAAGAAAAAGTTTCAAGACAACCATTATTTCCACAATTACAATCATAAAAATTTTCTCCTACAATCATATGCCCTATTTCTGAACCAGTTCCATGTACTCCACTATATACTTTGCCATCTATTATTATTCCGCCACCAACGCCTGTTCCTAATGTTATAAAAATAGAATTTTTATATCCTTTAGTAACGCCCTTGATGCTTTCAGCTATACCCGCTACAGTCGCATCATTTTCTATATAAATTGGAATATCAAATTCCTTTTTTAAATTTTCGCCAAGAGGTACATTTGTCCATCCTAAATTTGTACAATATATGATTTTATTACCTTCTGGATCCGCTACACCCGGTATACCTATTCCTATAGATTTTACTCTACTACCATTATCTTCTGCAATATTTAATAAACTTTTTATTAAACTAATAATATCCTTTTCTATTTCTGAATATCCTCTTTGTGCTTTAGTATCAATCTGCTTCTTATATACAATATTTCCCTCATTATCTACTAAACCTATCTTTATTGCAGTTCCACCAATATCTATTCCTATGTACATAATAATTCCTCCTCTACATTTCTGGTTTGATATAACTTTCCATAAATCTTTTTTTGCCTCTCGCTTTAAGAAAATTTTTAAATTTTTCCGCAGAAATATTAATTATAAGTTCTTCAGGCATATCAATCATCTCGAATATTTCGACTGCTTTTTCAAATCTTCCCACATCAAATGCAATATGCGAATCGCTACCAATTGCAATTTTTACACCATACTCTTTACACAACTTCGCTATTTTGATACAATTATCTCTGCTTCCTTTTCTACTTTTTAAAAATGAGCTATTATTTATTTCTATAAGCTTCCCAGTTTCTCTTGCTTTTAAAACAACTTTTTCATAATCAAGCGGAAAAGCTGGATTACCAGGATGAACAATTATGTCTACATATTTATTTTCCATAGCCTTTATTATTGCATTTGTGTTTTGCTCAACATTGCCGGGTTCAATACATGGTTCATGTAGTCCGGCTAAAACCAAATCTAATCCACTTAAATACTTTTCAGGAACATCAAGATTTCCATCATAATCTATAATATTGGCCTCAACGCCTTTAAGAATTTCTACACCATAAATTTTTTCAGGTATAACTTTTTGATTACCTATATGAAATAAATGAGGTCCTCCTGGCATATTAGGACCATGGTCGGTTATTCCCACTAATTTTAAACCTTTATTATTAGCTTCTCTAGCTATTTCCATAACTGTACTATATGCATGACCACTTGCAACAGTATGGCAATGAGTATCTACGAAAAATTTCATCTTTATCACATCCTCTCTTTTGTTATATAAATTTAATTCTTATCATGTTCATAAATAGACAAAAGTCTCTTATCCAGCTCTTCTGCTGCATTATATCCCATTCTCTTTTGCCTATGATTTCTAGCTGCTACCTCAACAATCATAGCTAAATTTCGGCCCGGTCTAACCGGAATAGTTATTTTAGGTACTTTCGTATCTAATATAACCGTATATTCTTCATCTAATCCTACTCTATCATATTCCTTTTTATCATCCCAATATTCAAGTTCAACTACCAAATCAATAATTTTAGAATTTCTTACGGCCCCTACCCCATACAACTTTTTAATATCTAATATCCCAATACCTCTTATTTCAAGAAAATATTTAATCAATTCAGGTGCCCTACCTCTTAAAATATTTTCTTCTACTTTTCTTATCTCAACGGCATCATCAGCGATAAGTCTATGTCCTCTTTTAATAAGTTCTAATGCCGTTTCACTCTTACCGACACCGCTTTTACCAGTAATTAATATACCTATTCCATATACCTCTACTAATACACCATGTATAGTTATTTGAGGTGCTAATATATCATCTAAGTAATTTATAAGCCTACTTGTAAATTTCGTAGTTGTCAGCTTCGTTCTTAAAATAGTCCTGCCAAACTCCTTCGCCCATTTTACCATCTCTGGAAAAACTTCTAGGTTTCTAGTGATTATTATAGCTGGTATTCTACATTCTAATAATCTCTTAATTCTTTCATCTCTTGTCTTTTCATCTAATGATGTTAAATAACTCCATTCAACATTTCCAATTAACTGAATTCTCTCATATGCAAAATGATTATAAAAGCCTGTAAGTTGAAGACCTGGTCTATTTATATCTTTTTCAGTAATTTCTATATCAGTTCTTTCAGGTTTATAAATTATCTCTAAGTTCATATCTTTTATTAAACTATCTATTGGTATAGACTTCATAATAACCTCCTATAAATATAAATTTTCAACCATATAGGATAAATATTGTCCCACACTGATTAAATAAACCAAAAAACTTCTCTTTTTAGTACATATTATATACTTTCATAAGGACTAAGTAAATAAGATTAAATTATTAGAGAAACTTTTATTTGTATCTATACAGTTTAACAATTATTATTAAAATTTAACATTTATTCTTTCAATTTTCTAAAATAATTATATACCTCTTCGGCTGCTTTAATATTCATTCCATCTACAGATTTTAATTCTTCTATAGAAGCATTTTTAATTTTTTCTATTGAACCGAAAAATTTGAGTAAAGCTTTTTTTCTTTTTTCCCCAATGCCTTTTATAGAATCTAACTGGGAACTAAAGAGTTTTTTATTCCTCAAACTTCTATGATAACTAATTGCAAATCTATGAGCTTCATCTTGTATTCTTGTAATCAACTTAAAACAATTAGAATTTTTTGATATATTTATTTCTTTATTTTCATATATTATTCCCCTAGTTCTATGAAAATCATCTTTAATCAAACCGCATACTGGAATATTTAAATTAAACTGCATAATAGCCTTTTTTGCTGCATTAACCTGACCTTTTCCTCCATCAACCATTACTAAATCAGGAAATATAGAAAAATTTCCCAAATCCATTTCATTTTCTTTCATAACCTCTCTTTCTTTCATTCCTCTTTCAAATCTTCTATAAATAATTTCTTCCATACTTTTATAATCGTTAGGCCCTGATACTGACTTAATTTTAAATCTCCTGTAATCACTTTTTTTAGGCTGTCCTTCTTGAAAAACTACCATTGAACCTACTGATTCTACACCTTGAATATTAGAAATATCAAAAGCCTCAATTCTTTCTGGTATCTTATCTAACCCTAATAAATCTGCTAATTCATTAAGAGCAGCTCTACTAAGTTGAATCTTTCTTTTGATTTTTTCACTTTGGTTTTCTAATGTTTCCATAGCATTTTTTCTCACCATTTCCATTAACAAATTTTTTTCTCCTCTAACAGGTACCTTTATTTGAACTTTAGAACCCCTCTTTTGACTTAACCATCTACTTATTAATTCTTCATCTTGTATATTAGTTTCTATCAAAATCTCTTTGGGAATAAAAGATGAATTCATATAAAATTGTTTTACAAACGAACTCAATATTTCACTTCTCGTAGTTTCAGATATGTCCGTTAAAATAAAATGCTCCCTACCTACTAATTTACCTCCACGCACAAAAAATACTTGTATGCATACATCTTCTATTCCTCTAGCCATCCCTATGATATCTTGATCTATTAAGGTAGAAGAAACTATCTTCTGTATCTCTAATATATGTTTTATCGAATTCAATTGATCTCTATATTTCGCTGCATTTTCAAAATCTAATTGTTTGGCTGCATTTTTCATTTTTTCTTCTATTAAATGCATTAACTTATCTTCTTTACCTCCAAGAAATAATAAAACTTCATGTACCATTTCCATATATTTTTCTTCATTTACGTTGCCTTGACAAGGCCCTAAACACTTACCAATAAAATAATTTAGACAGGGGCGCTCTTTCTTTTTTATACTATCTAAATTCTTTCTGCAATTTCTTAAAGGATATATGTTTCTAATAATTTCAAGCGTATCATTCACAGCAGATGCGCTAGTATATGGCCCAAAATATTTAGCCTTGTCTTTCTCTATTTTTCTAACTTTAATAACTCTAGGATATTTCTCATTAGTCGTAACCTTTATATACGGATATTGTTTATCATCTCTTAAAAGTATATTATATTTGGGTTTATGTTTTTTTATAAGATTACATTCTAGAATAAGAGCCTCTATTTCATTATCGGTTATTATATATTCAAATTCAGCAATGCTCTTTACCATTGCTTTAACTTTTGGAACTTTAGAACTAGAAGCCTGAAAATACTGTCTAACTCTCTTTTTAAGATTAACAGCCTTTCCAACGTATATAATCTGTCCATTTTCATCTTTCATTAGATACACACCCGGTTTATCGGGAAGTTTTTTTAATTCTTCATCTATATTAAACATATTTAAATCCCCTTTCAAACAACTTACAACTATCAACTTCTTGTATCTCATATCCATATTATATTCCAATCATAATATACCACAATTGCAGTTATTTTGAAATTTATATATAATTAATACAGTAGAATTTATAGTTGCATCTGAAAATACACAAAGGAGGAAATTTTTATGTCAAATACAAAAAAAACTGCAAACTTCATAATGGCTTTCTTTTCGACTATAATGTTTATATCTATTGTTTCTAGAATAATTATGCCATATATCTCTAATTTGAACGAAAACATAGTAAATAATGTAGTATTCCCAATTTTACTCACTATAGCGTTACTATTTTTTGGTTTTTTTCAAGGTTTACTAAGATATTCATATAATAAAAAAATACTAAGAAGCAGTTCAGTCCTTTTATCTGCCAGTACAGACAAGTTCAATTTAAATGAAAGACTTTGGTATTATCTTCTGGTAGCATTAATATATTTTTTACCAATATTAAAAAATCCATTATCTAGTAAAATGATTATAATAAGAATCATTTTATTTATAATAACTCTTGCGCTCATAGAAGTTCTATTAAAACTATCTAATAGAACAATAAAAATTTATTTTCTTAAAAATGGGATTTTAATAACAGGATTTGATATAAGAATAGGTTTACCAATTGTCTATGGAACTCAAATACACAATGATTCTGGATACTATAGCTATAATGACATAGAAAATTATTTTATCTTCCCAGATTATATAGACCTTTATTTAATACTTAAACAAGGTAAGTTAACTTTTAAATCTAATAGTGAACTTGCAAGACAAGTTTCCGGTATTTTAAAACAGAATAAAATAGAAATGAAAAAATTTACTTAAAAATGCTGAGGCTATTCCTCAGCATTTTATTTTTCCCATCATCTTTTCAATTAACTTAGTAATTTAAACATAATATTGAGCCTGTTTCTCCCACATCTTATAGAACATATTATTCTTATCTAAAATAAGCTCTTTAAATGTACCTTCTTGAATTATCCTTCCTTTATCCAATACATAAATATAATCGCACAATTTGCAACTAGACAGTCTATGAGATATAAAAATAGTAATTTTTTTATCCTTATTATTTTCTAAAGTACTGTTTAGCTTTTTATAAATTTCATATTCCATTATAGGGTCTAGTGATGAAGTAGGTTCATCAAAAATCATCACACTTGAATCCCTATATAATGCTCTTGCTATAGCAAGTTTTTGTTCCTCTCCTCCAGAAAACTCTATTCCATCTTTATCAAAAATTCTATAAATATTTGTCTCAAGTCCTTTTTTGAGCCTTCGTATCTTATCAGACAATCCCACATTAGCAATGACTTCTTTTACTTTTCTATAATTATAACTGCTATTTAAGATAATATTGTCTTTTATAGAAAAAGAAAATAATTTAAAATCTTGAAATACGCATGATAATTGTTTCATATAACTAGTATAATCAATGAATTGCAAATCCACCCCATTTATTAATATAATTCCACTAGTTGGTTTATAGAGTTTGCATAATATTTTAATCAATGTTGTCTTCCCCGCACCATTTAATCCAACAAGAGAATAGCTTTTACCTCTCTCTAAAGTTAAAGATACATTATCCAATGTCTTCTCTTTGCTTCTCGGATAATAAAAAGTTATATTTCTAAATTCAATCGTCTTTATTTCATTTATTTCAATACCTTTTTGAAAGTTTTTTTCACTATTTAGATAGTAAAATTCAAAATAAGGCTCTAAATAACGATTAAATATTTTTATATTTAAAAATGAAGCAATCATTCCCTGCAGTGTAGATGATAAGTTTTTGGTAGCACTTATCATAACTACCAATTCACCAATACTAATTTTTTTAGCATAGGCTAAATAAATTAATATAAAACTTACAACGAAAATTTGGATTTGTAAGTTAACGCCTAAAATACCTTTATACGAACCCTGCTTAAGTAATAATTTTCGAAATGCCTGTAAACTCTTTCTTTGATATTTTTTAAGTTTATCAATTATAATATTTTCTATTGAATATAACCTAATATCCTTTGCATATGTAAAATCTGTAATCACTTTCATGTAATATGAAAATTCTCGATTTAGTGGAATAACCGTATTCATAGTTTCCATTTCTACTTTTTTCGATTTTTTTGATATCATAGTATTTATTAATACTACAGTAATAACTACCAGTACTAATCCGAAATGTATACCTGAAATCATTAAAATAATAGCTACCAATGAAAAAATAGATGTAATACAATTACTAATTTCAACAATCATTCGGGGTATTATATTTTGATTTTTTATCGGAAATAGCGCTTTTTCTTTTAAATCCAATATTTCTGGATCTTCTATATTTTCATAGTCCATATTCATTGTTCTTTGTCCCAATTTTAGATTGATTGTTAGACTAATATCCTTACTTTTAACTTTCAACTTTGAATCGAAAAAGTTAATAGCAACGCTTAAAATTGCATTAACAACTAAAAATACTACTATTAAATATACTAATTTGCTATTGTTGTCATTGTATAATAAATTATCAATTACAATTAAAGGGAAATATATATTCATAAAAAGTTGTAAACTTTTTATAACTGCCATAAGTATAATAAAAGGAATATATGTCCCATCTATTTCATTAATGAGTTTAAACATTTTTGATAAAGTTTTTTTATTTAATTGGAACACACTAGAATTCATAATTATCTACCTCTTTGTAATATTGCGATTGTAATGCAAACATCTTTGCATAACTCCCATTTTTTCTCATTAATTCTTCATGAGTCCCCATTTCTTCGATAACTCCATTATTTAGATATATAATAGTGTCGCAAAATTTTGTACTTGCTAGTCGATGTGAGATAAATATAGTCGTTTTATCTTTAACTATATCATTAAATTGTTCATAAATCCTAGCCTCTGCTATAGGATCCAAATTTGCAGTTGGTTCATCAAAAATAAATATTGCCCCATCTTTATAAACCGCCCTAGCTAACATGAGCTTTTGTTTCTCTCCTCCAGATAATTCTATCCCTTCTTTATCCAAAAATTTTAATAACGGTGTATTTTCTTTTAAACTTAATGACTCTATCTTATTTTCTAGTCCGCTTACCTTGATAGCATTATGTAAACGCCGCATATTATCATCATCAAAGGCTATATTTTCTTTAACAGAAAATGCTAAAACTAAACTTTCCTGAAAGATAGTTGAAAATAATTTATAATAGCTATTTAAATCATATTCTGTAATATCATTTCCATTTAATAAAATTTTTCCGCTTGTTGGAGTATACAATCCTGTTAAAAGTTTAATTAAAGTGGTTTTCCCTGCTCCATTAGGCCCAACTATTGCCAACTTTGTCCCACTCTTTAATTTATAATTAATACCTTTAATTATCATTTCCTCTTTATTAGGATAATGGAAAAAAACATCTTTAAATTCTATATCATACGATTTTGATTTTTCAATTTGTCTGTACCGCTTTCGTGAATATTTATTACCGTATACAAACTCTCTAAAGTCTGAAATGACTAAATTCTGTTTTCTTATCTTCACTATATCCTCTACAATATTCCTTATCCATGTATCATAATTATATATAGTCTGGTAATAAATCACGAAATTAGAAATTTGTATTGTTCCATTCAATGTGTTTACAATTAGATACCAAAAAATAAATACATTTGTAAAAAAAGTAATTAACGTATTTATACAAGCAGCTTTATAGTATTTTTTTTCTATAGAAGATTCAACTTTTAAAACATTGTCTTTATATTTGTTAAACTTATTTGTAAATAAATCGGATAAATTAAAAATTCGTATTTCTTTTCCATATGAAAAATCAGTCATGATGTTTTCAATATAAAAAAGAACTCTTTGATGGAATGCAATATCATCTTTTACATCATATTCATATTTTTTAACATTCCATACTAACATATTGTTAATTAAAATACTTATAATCAGAATAGTTATAATAATTGGACTTAATGTTAATAAAATCCAACTATATCCGATTAATACAATTATATTGGTAAAAAATGAAAACAAAGTATGATATACACCCTCTATTCCTTCTGAATTGTTATTTATTGCCCGGAATGCTATATGCATCTGATTAAGTTTGTCCTTATCTTCAGTATATTGATATTCCATAGACATACATGTTCTGCTATAAAGAAGTAAAAATCTATTTCTTAATCTCATAATACGAGCATAAATATCACCATCAAGATACTCTCCAAAATATGTAAATATAATCAAAAATACAGTGAGTATCCCTATCTGGAACAAAAGTTTATTAATAGCAATATCGTTTTGCAACCCTTCTATTATAACTTTAGGATATAATAAAAGGATAATTGGCTTTATTGCATGCAAAAAAGAGTTAATAAAAGAAAGTATAAAAAGCCATTTATCCCACTCGAAAGCTTTCTTTATTAAAAAAGCAATATTCCCTTTTTTTAGTTTATTCTTCATTTTTATCATTCCTAACGTTACCAATTTATCAAACGTTTTTAATGCCTCTACAAAACTTTTGCAATTTATCAATTCGTTGGACTTTCAAAAATCCAATAAAAATATCAAAACCATCTATAATCAAATCTTTACAATTACTATCGTAAACATTTTTGTATAAAGCCTGCCCCTTATATTGTCAAAGATTTTAATGTAACATTCAACTCAACCTATTCGATTTCACTTAAAAATTTTCTTCTACATATTTCTGTACTCTTTTTGCTAAAATTGGTTGTATCAATGGATATGTTAAATCCTTTGGCAATTCATCTACTAATTTTATTTCTGCTATCTCTGTTTGCGGTAATTCTCCAAGTTCCCTGATTTCTGCATAAAATAATTGCCCATACGTCTCTTGCTCTCCATTGTTTACCGAATATATATTAACCGGATAAATTGTAAAATCTATTGCTCCTGTTTCTTCAAAAAGTTCTCTTGACGCTGCAGCTTCTACGCTTTCTGAAGGTTCAATATGTCCAGCAGGTATTTCCCAAGTATTTCTTTCTTTATGTCTTACTAAAACCCATTTATCGTTAAACTTAGCCATTATAACTACAAAAATAAGCTTATTTTCTTCAATTTCATTACAATCATAAAACTTTACTTCAAGCACTACTCTCATCCTTTCAATATAAATTTATTGCACGCTCATTATCTTCCCTTACTTTTAAATTTATTTTTTTAATAATTCCACTAGATTTCGCCCATTCAATTAACTCTTTAATTAATTGCGATGCTATTCCCATGTTCCAATATTCTTTTTTTTACGCTTATACCAAATTCCCCAGCATGTTTTAATCTCCGTCTATTACTACCTTTAAAACTCAAATTTCCTACTATTTCGCCTTCTATTTCAGCAATTAAAAATAATTTATTATCAAAATTATAATATATCATTCAAAATTAATTTTTAATTTTAAATTCGCCAAACACTACAAAACTACTGATTATAAGAGTAGGCTTATCCGCATCAAACTTATTTTTTGTTACTTTATCATTACAATCAGCAAAAATATGTGTTCCTTTTACAATTACATTCCATTCTTCAGGAACGCAAATATTTACTTCTCCAAAAACTATTAAAACATCTATCTTTATCTCCTGTTCTCCTGATATGCAAGCCTCTCTTAAATCAACATCAGCTCCACCAAATACTACTGTAATACTCCCACCTTTGAAATTTCGAGATATATTTTTATTATTAGAACTTGAAAACAAAGTAAACACACCTAAAGTATCTTTAGAACTTACTTTCCAAACACCATCTTTAGAAGAAAATAAAACATACACACCTATTAAAATAATAACTATAGGCCAAAACAAGTTATATTCAAATATGTTAAAATATTGAGAATTTCTTAATTGGAATATCCCACCTATAATTATTAATATAATCCCTGTTGTTTTTGAAATAGAGTCCGTTAACAATTTATATACGCCAATCACAATTAATATCGATGTCCAATACTTTGAGATGAATTCTCCAATAGTTATATCAACCATCCCGAATTCACCCAGTAATAAAAAAATACCAATAAAAACTAACAAAATACCAAATATTTTCTTTCCGTTCATAATTATTCCTCCTTTTATAAGTCCATAGCATTAAAGATTTAAAGTAAAACCTTTCAATTAAACTCTTATAAAATTAATCACCTTACAAATACCATAACTAACTATAAATAAATGTAATATCAAAACAATTCCCCTTGTATATACTAAATTTCTATCTGGTACAATAACACCTTTTGACCCTAAAAAACCAGCAACTAATAATAGTATCAAAGTAGCTTCGAATAAAACAACTAATAACTTTGATATATTACAATGGCTAAATTTTAAAAATAAAAATATAATAAAACAAAATGCAATACTAAAACCATTGAATATAAAATATGTATGCATAGTATTAAGTTCTACATCTTCACCTATAAAAATATATGTCATAAACCAAATTAACATTATAAAAACATATGCAAATATAAAAACAAAATTGAACGCCCTTGAATTAAATATTTTTTTTAACATTTTATGCCTCCTGCAAATAGTTATTTTCATATACTGCCTTTTCAATATCGCTATCTTTTATCCCTTGTTTATATAATTTCTCTAACCACTTACTCATTGACAATTTTTTCATTACTTCATCATATGTCATATTTAAAGGTTCGCCCCATTCTTTATTTAGTACACTTTTAAAAGCTTCAGCAATTTTAAGAGCTTTTTCAGTTTCTAGTTTCCACTCATAATTATAGGCTAAATGGGACAATACAATATAAGTCTGCCAACCTTTCAATGTTAATTCCCACTTGCCATCTTCTTGTTTAATAAAATTATTTTTTGAAAGATTAATTAACTCCTTTTCAATATCATCAATTGGAATATGTAATTTTTCTGCCAATTCCAAAGTTCCAATGCTTTCTGACTTAATACTAATATACTCCAAAATTTTTAATGCATTATAATTCATTAAAGGTTTTAGATATTTTATTAATGTATCTACATCTCTTATTAAATATGGCAAAAACGACGGAGTTATAGTCGTGGAGTACCATCTTGATTTCTTTCCCATACCTTTTTGCCAACATGCCATTACTGCAATATTCTCTAAACCTCTTTCTCTACATAAAGTTTGCAACGTATCTAAAACCACATCTTGTCCACAAACATTACTTGCACACATCACAGCTTTTTCTTCTTCTGACATTAGTTCTTCATCTATCTCTTTCAATCTCGCTTTTAACCTATTAATTTCTGACCTTATTTTATATGCTTCAGAATTCATCAAACCTCTCCAATCTTAATAATTTATAAAATACATTTGTTATTTAGAATTATAGTGATAAGTTAATTGTTCATTTTCTTTCTGGTTAAGAAAATATATCTTTTCGTATATCAAAATTCCATCTTTATCCCATCGTCTTGGTGTATACTTAAAATCACTTGTCCCTTTTGCAATTATCCTTTTCTCTCGGGTTTCAACATTATATATAGTTAAATCAACAGTCCCTGATAACTCAATTGGAGTAATAGGCTGTATATCACTTATAGTTCCTAAAGCTATCCACTTAGAATCATAAGACCATAGCGGCACTCCCGTATATGTAATACCATCAATTATCTTAAAATTATCTGTCGAAACAATAAATCCCCATCGTTCACAAGAAGTGCCCGTATCTACAAAAACATACTTACTATTTGGCGACCATATGAATTCACAAATCCTATCTTCATCTTCTCCTATGCTTACAGGTTTTTTCTTGCCAACTGTCCAAATATACATCTGTCCATACCAACCTTCAGTATCTCCTAGAACGAAAGCAACTTGTCGGCCGTCATAAGACCAAGTAACTGCATATATATCCTTTCGCTCTTTAAGTTTGGCCTCTATATTTTCTCTAGTGCTATTTAATACCTCTAATATTTCATCTTTAGTATTATTTTTTATGGCAATAGATGTATCTTGCTCATTTGGTTCACTTTTTTTATTTATTACTTGGTTTTCTTTAGCACATCCTGACATAAAAAGGAACAGTAACATTACAATAAATATCAATCTATATGATTTTTTATAAAATATATAAAAATCTTTCAAACTGACCCCCCCTTACTAACTGTCAACTTTTATTTATGTACCTTTTTATTTTTTTACTTACTTCTACTGCTTCTTTTCTATTTAAAGCAGGTGCTTCAAAACTATAATGTAACTCCTTACTAAACCTATCTTCTATCTTGTGAAAATCTCCACTACCAGAAATTAAATCAAAATCTTTAGAAACATCTACCAATAATACTGTATTCCCATATTCATCTCTGGATATTAATGTATAATAATTCATTTTAAATTTCATTTCTAAAGCTACTCTTAAATTTCCAGCCTTTAAAGAAGAAACACTTAATTGTTTATTATTAATCATTAAAACACCTTCAAAGACATTTTGTGTTAATATATTTCTAGTTAATTTTCCTTTCAATCTTATATCAATAACTTCTCCTGCATCATCTTTATCTTGAACATATAGATATCCTTGATAACTTTTATCTACTTGCATTGGAATTTCATAAAAAATAATTAAAAATGTAAAAGCAATTAAAACAATTAAATATTTCTTATTTTTAATCAAATTCACCTCCTATATCTATTTGAATTTCCTAATAATCCTGATTATTTTTTATTAATCTAAAAAAGCATTGTAATAATAAACAATATCACTACTATAAACAATCCTAGCATAACAGACTTAATTAAATATTCCTCATGTTCTTTGCTTTTTTTCAAAAAATAATTATCAATAAGATAGCTTACAAGCCCAATCACGAAAGCTATCCCAGTAATAGTTATAAAGTCTTTTGTTGACAATAATGATTTATAAGATGATTTATCATTTATTTTAATTATTCCATTTATGAATAGTAAAATTGATATAATATAAAAACTTACTATACTAACTTTTCTATCTTTTTTCTTGAACACCTCATCTTTTTCACTCGTAATTTTACTGCGTTTAGGAGTTATAAACATGATATACTTACTATAATATTGCTCATCATAAGAAAATAAAACCGCCATAATAAATAAAATTGCTGATAATATAAACATTGTGGTACTTAACCCTAGTAAATAACTCAATATTAAATATAATATAACAATAAAAATCATAAATATAATCTCTCTCACTTCTATTCCTCCAATTAGTGCTCAAATAAAATACCAACCTCTTATTTTATTTTTCATAAAAACATCTAAAATCAAAATAATTAATATAGTTTACTATATTTCTACATTCAATAGCAATATCCTCCACATCTATCTATTTTTGTATAAATTATTTTTAGCAGAAAAAAATACCGAGGTTAATCCTCGGCATAAGCAATCTCTTTTCCTAAAATAAATTTGTTTATAACATGTGCCACTCCATGCTGGTCATTTGTATATGTTACATAATCGGCAATCTCTTTTATTTTAGAAAAACCATTGCCCATTGCTACTCCTAATCCTGCATTTTTAATCATATGTTCATCATTCTCTGAATCCCCTATACAAATTATTTCCTCATTTTGTATTCCTAATTCTTCCGCTATCTTTTTTATTCCTGTCCACTTATTACAGTCTTTATTAATAACTTCTAAAGCAAATTGTAATGGCTTTACTACTGTATACTTATCTGAAATCTTGACTGAAATCTTATCTAAAACATCACATTCTAACCTTTTAATATCTTTAAAACATTTATCTTGTATAATATCTTTTGGACATAATTTTTCTAAAAACTCTCTCGCCTCCATTATGACATCAATACTATCATTTATAATCGTCATTTTATATATTTCAATATCATCTCTTAATGAATTAATATCTACTATTTTCAAAGGTACATTATTAGCTATAGCATCAAATCTACTAAAAATGTCATCTTGAAAAGCTAAAATACTATCTCTGGTATATATATTTAAACTTAAATTTAACTCTTTAGTTAAGCCATAAACATATTTCAAATCATCAATACTTAAACCATTACTCTGAATAATTTTACTCATAGTATTATTCAATACTAATCCGCCAGCACATGATACCGAATAATTGTCATCATTTACTAAATTTAATTGTTTTAAATGAGAAAGCATTCCTCCAAATATACGACCAGATGCTAACACAACTTTAACACCCATATGCAAAGCCTCTTGTATTGCTTCAAAATTTTCTCTTGATATCTTATGTTCTTTATTTAACAAAGTTCCATCCATATCTAATGCCAATAGTTTATACATAGTTAAATTCATCCTCCTATTTATGTTTAAAAATTCTGTGTCACTAAATCAATTTTATAATTACTTCTCATTATATATTATCATAATTTTGTATACAATATTCATTTTTATAACCCAGACAAAATTATACTTTTTGTTAAATTATAGACAATTTTAAATATAATTTTCGTAACGGATATAAACAAAATCTACCCTATATATACTTAATCTAATAATAATTCTAATTCATTTTTAACCTTCTCAGTCTTTGTTTTTTGTGCTAACTTAATAAATAAATTATTTAGCTGCTCATGATTTAAATCTTTAATAGGTATTATACTTTTACTGGCTGCATTTTCATAAACAGAAAACTCATTAATTAAAGCTCTCAAATCACTAACATAGTCTCTAATTTCTTTTTCACTCGGTATATTCTCCTTATCATTTTGTTGAAATGCTATAGCCCATTCTTTTACAACATGCATATATGCCTCAAAAAAATCATCCGCACATCCATTTCCAGTATAATGACAATCGTTTATTGATTTAAAATTATGATATATAGAATATAATCCTATACAAGATTTAACTACATCCAAATCTTCTTCAGTTTTAATTAAAAATCTTATTTTTGTATCAATATTATCCGTCTGCTCTACTATTTGCATATTACTATATGCACTAGCTATATATTTTCTCGACAAAAAAATAACACTCTGAAAATAATTATCTATCATTCTGTTTCTATTAACAACCCCAAAAACTAAATAAACATTAATTACAACTAATACTATTAACGCTATAATTAATATTTTATTCCATCTATTTAATTTATAATTCCGCTCAAAATAATATTTTTCTAATGGTTTTTCTTCCTTATTTTTCACACTAAAAACCTCCTTAATAACATGATACTAATATTATATAATAGTTTTATCAAATGCTTTTCTTACTCTGTTAACTTCTTTAACTATATCGTCTACCCTATACTCTAATGTAATAATGGGAGTTATATCATTTTCTATTAATATTTCACTTAACAAATCTAATTCTTCATCTGAAGAAATACTATGAGAATCATTTTGCCTATTGTTCCAATGCAAATGAATATATTCAATATGAGATTTTAATCCTATAATCCATTCTTTCAAAGTTAGCTTTGAATATGCCAATGCATGTCCAATATCTAAACAAACCCTAACTTGTTCTGAATCAATATTTTCAATTAAATATAATAAGTCTTTATAATTATCGTCATACTCATTTTCAAGCAGTATAGTCAGATTAATATCATGTAACTCCTCTAATAAATCTTGCCAAAATTTTATTTGATTATTAAGTTTCATTTGCCTTATTCTCGGTACTTTTAGTAACGGATTTATTTGACTATGAAATACTACATACAAAGCCCCTAACTTTTTTGCAATTTCTATATATTGAAGATACCTATATCTTGTTACTTCAATTACTTTTTTATCTGTACTTCCTGGATTTAAATCAAATGCAGAACCGTGTAATGAAACTAGTCCTTTATATTCTTTTAATTTGTTTTGAAACTTGCTAATTAAATCTTCATATCCATCATCTAGTATATGCTGAGGAAATGTTTGAATTTCAATACCAATATCATTCTGCTGGAAAATATAAGGCTCAAATTGGTTAACATCAGTTATCATTGTTAAAATTTTAATTTTATTCATTTTTACACCTCATTCAAGCATTGTATATCTAAAAATCTTATTAAACTACAAATAATTTTAAATCTAATTTCTGCAATGAATATATAAGATATTATTTTTTATTTAACCAAAAATTTAATTACATGTTATACTTTCTCTATTTAATAATAATTCCCTTTATAATTAACTACTTTTTGCAATAAATTAATTTTTGGCATATAAAATACCGAGGATAAACCTCGGCATTTTAACATAAATTATTTTTAAATACTAATAATAATTCCTCTAATCTTCCCATATTTATTAATTACTAAACCTACATCATCACCAATAACCAAATCATTGAATTCAATATTCATTTTCTTATCATTTCTCTTTAGAATAATAACTGCATTTTTATCAAGTTCTAATAAAGGTGTTACTTCTACGCTGTTATCATCGAAATGCTGTTCAATTACAATTTGTCTATTTTCATAGTCAATCGAAGTTATCAGTCCATAAACAAACTTTTCTCCTTCTAAATAATTACATTCTGAAAAGTCTTTATAACTTTTTATAAAAACAGTTTTCGTTTCATTATCCCATTTTACTTCTTTACCTAATTTTTCGGCTACAAACCGTATCGGAACATAAACTCTATCATTATAAATAAAAGATTCTGTATCAGTTTCAATTTCACTGCCATCTACATTAATATTTATATTATCAAAGTATACTTTAATATTTTTATAAACGCCATCAGCCAAAACAACTGCTGAAAATAAAAATATAAAAATAAAAGTGAAAATAAATCCCCTGCTCAATTTCATTTCAATACCTCCATAACCCGTTTTCAGGGATTATTTCCACTTATATCTCTTACTATACATAATTATCATCTTTTTCTTTTCTTCCTAGTTTTATTGTTTTGTTTCTTATTTTTATATTTACTATTTTTCAATGTGTCTTTTCCTCTGGGTTTTATCAAACACTTCTTTGAATATCCAACTAAATCTAATCTATTAGTCCTTTTAAGTGCTTCATAAACTAAATCGTAATTTTCTGGTTTCTTAAATTGCATCAATGCCCTCTGCATTGCTTTTTCATGTGGAGATTTAGCAACATACACCTTTTTCATAGTCCTTGGATCAATTCCTGTATAATACATACAAGTAGACAGAGTTCCCGGAGTCGGGTAAAAATCTTGTACCTGCTCTGGCATATATCCCAAAGTGTTTAGATATTCTGCTAACTCAACTGCATCTTTCAATGTTGAACCGGGATGACTAGATATAAAATAAGGTACTATAAATTGTTCTTTCCCAATCTTTTTATTTATTTTATTGAAAGTATCAACAAATCTAAAATAAACTTTTTTATCAGGTTTACCCATCATAAATAGTACATGTGATGATATATGTTCAGGTGCAACTCTTAACTGCCCACTTATATGATATTTGCAAAGTTCATGGAAAAACTCTAGATCTCTATCGTAAACTAAATAATCATACCTTATACCTGATCTTATAAAAACTTTTTTAACACCTTTTATTTTTCTTAACTTCCTTAATAGTTCTAGATAGTCTCTATGGTCAATATATAGATTTTTGCATGGTTTAGGGAACAAACACTCCTTATTTTTACATACTCCATGTTTTATTTGTTTTTCACAAGCTCTATGTCTAAAATTAGCTGTTGGCCCTCCTACATCATGTATATACCCTTTAAAATCAGGTTCTTTTACAAATCTTTCTGCTTCTTTAACTATTGACTCATGACTTCTAGCTTGAACTACTCTTCCTTGATGAAATGCTAATGCACAGAAATTACAATTTCCAAAACATCCTCTACTGCTAGTCAAACTAAACTTAATCTCTTCAATTGCAGGAACCCCACCATATTTTTCGTAAACAGGATGATACGTTCTAGTATAAGGTAAATCATAAATATCATCTAATTCAAGTTGATCTAATGGCTTTGCAGGTGGATTTTGTACTATATAAATATTTCCATAAGGTTCAACTAACGTTCTACCATTTATATAATCCATATTTTGATATTGTATTTTAAAACTCTCTGCAAATTTTAATCTGCTTTTAATTATTTCTTCAAATGAAGGCAGAATAATAGGTTTATACGGCCTGCTTAAATCATTAGTTTTGTAAACAGTCCCTCTGATATAAGTTATTTCATTAATAGGAATACCACTATCTAATGCCTCTGCTATTTCAACAATCTGCCTTTCTCCCATTCCATAGATTAATAAATCTGCTTTTGCATCTAATAAAATTGAACGTCTAACCTTATCAGCCCAATAATCATAGTGGGCTAGTCGTCTAAGACTAGCCTCAATACCTCCAAGTATTATAGGTACATCTTTATATGCCTCTCTAGCTTTGTTAGCATATACTATTGTAGCTCTATCTGGCCTTAATCCTATTTTGCCACCTGGAGAATATACATCTTTTTTCCTTCTCTTTTTTGCTACTGTATAATGATTTACCATCGAATCTAAATTCCCACTCGTTATTAAAAATGCAAGTCTAGGCTTGCCTAGTTTCTTAAAGTCATCTGTACTTTTCCAAGAAGGTTGAGCTATAATTCCAACCTTATATCCATATCTTTCTAACAATCTACTTATTATTGCACTTCCAAACGAAGAATGATCTACATACGCATCTCCTGTAATTAGTATGAAATCAAGTTCAGTCCAACCCCTTTTTCTCATATCCTCTTTCGTAATAGGTAAAAATTCTTTCATAATACCATTCCTTATCTTTCAAGTATTTTTTGCAGAAACTTTCCTGTATAAGACTCTTTTACTTTACAAATCTCTTCAGGCGTTCCTTGAGCCACTATAGTTCCTCCCTTATCTCCACCTTCTGGGCCTAAATCTATTATATAATCAGCAGTTTTTATAACATCTAAATTATGTTCAATTACTAATACTGTATTTCCTGTATCAACTAACTTGTTCAATACATTTATTAATTTGTGTATATCAGCTATATGAAGTCCAGTAGTTGGCTCATCTAAAATATATAATGTCTTTCCTGTACTCCTCTTACTTAATTCTGTTGCCAGTTTGATTCTTTGCGCTTCCCCTCCTGATAATTGAGTTGAAGGCTGCCCTAATTTTATATATCCTAGTCCAACATCGTACATAGTTTTTAATTTATTCTTTATCCTTGGTATATTATCAAAAAACTCTAATGCTTCTTCAACTGTCATTTCTAATACATCAGATATCGTCTTGCCTTTATATTTAACTTCAAGAGTTTCTCTATTATACCTTTTACCTTTACATACTTCACATGGAACATATACATCAGGCAGAAAATGCATCTCTATCTTTATTATTCCATCACCCTTACAAGCCTCACATCTTCCACCCTTAACATTAAAGCTAAACCTGCCCTTTTTATAACCTCTCATTTTAGCTTCAGGAGTCATAGCAAATACGTCTCTAATAAAATCAAATACACCAGTATATGTCGCTGGATTTGATCTTGGTGTTCTTCCAATAGGAGACTGATCTATATTGATAACTTTGTCTATATGCTCTATCCCTCTTATTTCGTCATGTTTTCCTGCCTTTTGTTTACCTCTATGCAATTCTTGAGAAAGCCTTTTATATAATATTTCGTTTACTAAAGTACTCTTACCAGAACCCGATACCCCTGTAACACATACAAATACACCTAGAGGAATTTTAACATCTATGTTTTTCAAATTATGCTCTCTAGCTCCAATAACTTCTATCCATTTACCGTTTGGTTTTCTTCTAGTCTTAGGTACTTCTATTTTCTTTTTACCACTTAAATATTGTCCAGTTATTGATTTTTCACATTTTTTAATATCTTCAACAGTCCCTTGAGCAACAATTTCTCCACCATGAACTCCAGCACCTGGCCCAATATCTACAATATAATCTGCACTATACATTGTATCTTCATCATGTTCAACTACTATTAAAGTATTCCCCAAATCTGTCAAATTTCTAAGCGTTTTTAGTAATCTTTCATTATCTCTTTGATGAAGTCCTATGCTAGGTTCATCAAGAACATATAAAACTCCAACCAAACTAGAACCTATCTGTGTTGCAAGTCTTATTCTCTGTGATTCTCCTCCAGATAGAGTTCCAGCACTTCTAGATAGAGTTAAATAGTCTAATCCTACGTCTACTAAAAATTTCAACCTTTCTTTGATTTCCTTTAAAATCTGATTTGCTATATATTTCTGCCTTTCATCAAGCTCTAGTTTATCAAAAAACTCTAATGCTTGTCTAACAGATAATTCAGTAACTTCTGCTATATTTAACTCTCCAACAGTTACCGCTAAACTCTCTGGCTTTAATCTTGCACCATTACAATGAGGACAAGGATTTATACTCATATAACTTTCAATTTTTTCTCTCATATAATCTGAAACAGTCTCTTTATATCTTCGTTCAAGATTGTTAATAATACCCTCAAATGGAGCTTTATAAGTCCTTATCCCTCCGAATCTACTCTCATATTTAAAAGTAATACTTCTATTACCAGTTCCATATAGTAACTCTTTTATAAACTTTTTCGGTGCATCCTTAATCGGTGTATCCAAATCAAATCCATTATATTCGGCTATAGCCTTAAATATCTTATAATAATAGGTATCCTCTGAAGTGCTGTTAAAAGGAGCTATTGCTCCTTGATTAATGGACAAATTAGGATTAGGAATTACAAGTTCAGGATCAACTTTCTTATAACTACCCAACCCATTACAGTATGGACACATACCATAAGGACTATTAAAAGAAAACATTCTAGGTGATAATTCTTCTATACCTATTCCGCAATCTACACATGCAAATTTTTGACTAAACAGCATCTCTCTTTCATTAACAACATCTATAATAACTATACCTTCACTTAAATTTAGTGCAGTTTCTAATGAATCAGCTAATCTATTTCGAATATCATCTTTAATCTTTATCCTATCAACGACTACTTCAATTGTATGTTTTTTGTTCTTATCAAGTTTTATATCTTCATTTATATCCCTTATTTCACCATCTACTCTTACTCTAACAAATCCTTCTTTTCTGATATTTTCAAAAACCTTTTGATGCTCACCTTTTCTCCCACGTATAACAGGAGCTAAAACCTGAATTTTAGTACCATTTTCTAAATCTAAAATCTGATCGACCATCTGATCTATTGTTTGAGATGTTATGACTTTACCACATTTAGGGCAATGAGGAATTCCTATTCTAGCAAATAATAAGCGCAGATAGTCATATATTTCAGTAACAGTTCCAACTGTTGATCTAGGATTTTTGCTAGTAGTTTTTTGATCAATAGAAATTGCAGGTGAAAGTCCTTCTATATAGTCTACATCTGGTTTCTCCATTTGCCCTAAAAACTGTCTTGCATAAGCCGATAAACTCTCAACGTATCGTCTTTGTCCTTCTGCATAAATAGTATCAAATGCTAATGAAGATTTCCCTGAACCACTCAATCCTGTGAAAACTACAAATTTATTTCTAGGTATTTCTAAATCTATATTCTTTAAATTATGCTCTCTAGCTCCCTTTATAATTATTTTGTCCTTTGACATATCTTCACCTCATCTGTTAAGCTTTTCTTTTAATTCCTTAATTTTATCTCTAATTTCAGCCGCTCTTTCAAACTGCAATTCTTCAGCAGCCTTCATCATCTCTATTTCAAGTTTCTTTATCACTTCAAGTATTTCGCTGTCATTCATTTCCTTACCACTATCAAAACCGTATTTATCTTTATCTTCAGCTACTTTTGTCGCTTCTATGATATCTCTTATACCCTTTCTTATAGTTTGCGGTGTTATACCATGCTTTTTATTATACTCCATTTGTATAAATCTTCTTCTATTTGTCTCATCTATAGCTCTTTTCATAGATTTAGTAATAGTGTCAGCATACATTATAACTTTTCCTTCTGCATTTCTTGCTGCTCTACCTATTGTTTGAATCATAGATGTCTCTGATCTTAAAAATCCCTCTTTATCAGCATCTAAAATTACTACTAATGATACTTCTGGTAAATCTAAACCTTCCCTCAATAAATTTATACCAACTAAAACATCAAATTTACCAAGTCTTAAATCTCTTATTATTTCCATCCTTTCGATTGTATCTATATCTGAATGTAGATAAGTAACCTTAATACCTATTTCTTTTAGATATTGTGTTAAGTCTTCAGCCATTTTTTTTGTTAAAGTAGTTATTAAAACTCTTTGATCTTTCTCAATTCTTAAATTTATTTCCTTAACTAAATCATCAATCTGCCCATTTGTAGGTCTTACTTCAACTTCTGGATCGAGTAAGCCTGTAGGACGTATGATTTGCTCAACTATCCTTTGTGAATGCTCTAATTCATAAGGACCGGGTGTTGCACTTACATATATCACCTGATTAACAAGTTCTTCAAATTCTTCAAACTTCAATGGCCTGTTATCATAAGCAGAAGGTAATCTAAACCCATGCTCTATTAATGCTTTTTTCCTAGACTTATCCCCAGCATACATTGCTCTTATCTGAGGTATTGTAACATGGGATTCATCTATTATTATTAGAAAATCATCTGGAAAATAGTCAATAAGTGTATATGGTTTACTACCCGGCGGTCTTCCACTAATATGTCTCGAATAGTTCTCTATTCCCTGACAATATCCCATTTCTCTAAGCATTTCAATATCATACATCGTCCTCTGCTGAAGCCTTTGAGCTTCTAGAAGTTTCCCTTGTGCTTTAAACTCATTTAACCTTTCTTTGAGTTCCTCCTCAATACTCTTAATAGCCCTTTCTATTTTTTCTCTTGATGTCGCATAGTGGGATGCAGGAAATATAGAAACATGATTTCTTATACCGATTATTTCTCCTGTAAGTGCATTTACTTCTACTATTCTATCAATTTCATCTCCAAAAAACTCTATTCTAACTGCATTTTCATTTGAAGACGCCGGAAAAATTTCGACAATATCGCCTCTTACTCTAAATGTACCTCTTACAAAGTTAATATCATTTCTCTCATATTGAATATCTACTAATTTTCTTATAACTTCATCCCTATCCTTAATCATCCCAGGTCTAACCGATAAAACTAGATTTTCATAGTCAATTGGATCTCCTAATCCATAAATACACGATACACTTGCAACAATTATTACATCTCTTCTTTCAAATAATGCAGCTGTTGCTGAGTGCCTTAATTTATCTATTTCATCATTTATAGAAGCGTCTTTTTCTATATACGTATCGGTTTGGGGAACATAGGCTTCTGGCTGGTAATAATCATAATAACTAACAAAATATTCTACTGCATTTTCTGGAAAAAATTCTCTAAATTCGCTGGCTAATTGGGCTGCAAGTGTTTTATTGTGAGCAATTACTAAAGTTGGTTTTTGCACTCTTTCAATTATGTTAGCCATTGTAAAAGTCTTACCCGAACCAGTTACTCCTAATAATGTTTGATGTTTTAATTTGTTATTTATTCCATCTACCAAAGCCTCTATTGCTTTAGGCTGATCTCCTGTTGGTTTAAAATCAGATTTTATTTTAAATCGCCCCATCATTTCACCTCTATTAAATAATATCCTAATTTTCAAGAACGCTTGTTCGCTTTAATTATATATTTTTATATTTTTTAAGTCAACAGGTATTATTTTTGCCTTTTGTCAGATTACATTTAAATCTAATTTTAAAAATAAGAAGGGCTTATTTCGTATTTGTCGAATAATATAAAGTGAGATTGGAGGTTTTATTATGAAAAAAGCATTTTTAATCCTATTTGCCTGTATTACCCTAAGTGGGTGTAGCTATAAAAACGAAATAAAAATTAATAACAAAAATGAAGCCAATATAGCCGTAGAAAAGACAATAGATTTTACAATAGAAAAAACTTCTCTTACAAGAGGTTTTCAAACCATTCTACCTCAAGTAGAAATATTAAATTCTGATAATTCCCCCAAAATATTAGTGAATTTAGGAGTTGTTGAATGTTCCGACATTATTATTGATAAAATAACATCATTTAATAATGAAATAATAATTTATACAAGTCGAGTATTATCTGCTGAAAATAACGACATTGTAGTTCCTCAACTAATTATTAAATTCAATAATATGAACGTTAGCGAATTAAACAATAAATCTTTTAAAATCATCGGAACAAACTACAAACCTATTAATCTGACTTTTAATGAGAACGAAATATTAAGTAAAATTTATGCAGAACTTAAAATAACACCAAGTTCTGCACCAAAAGTATTTTTAGTAAAAGAAAATAATAAATTATTTTGGAAAATACACCTTAACAAAGTCTTTGATAAAACACTTTCTAATAATCTTTTGACTAATTTGACAATTAAAGTAGATTCTGATACAGGTCAAATTATTCATTTGGATAAAAAAATAATTTCAAAATATTGTGGAGATGGGAAAATACTAGATTTATCAAATAAATTCTTAATATACAGTGAATATAGTGCTGTTGAAAACGATGATAAACCTCATCAATATTTAAATGCATATGAATTAAAAACAAATGCATCTAATAAAATTTACTCCACTCATAACATAATAAAAACGGCTAAAATAAACGGTGATTCCAATTATGTAGCCGTTATTGAAGATGCAGGAAATTTCTCGGATTTAATATTAATAAATTTAAAAAATAATATCATTCAAAAAATCCAAAATACTGATTGCTTAAATATAGACAATATAATTTGGAAAAACAATGAACTTTATTTTTCTTGTACCAATAAGGAAAGTTCATCAATATATTTATATAACGTAAAAAATAACGAAGTAAGTAAAATTGCAGAAATAAATAAAAAAATCAGCGAATTTGATATTTATAATAATAATTTAATTTTTACAGAATTCAATGATAGTACAAAAAATTTAGATATATATTTAAAAATAAAAGATAAAATTAAAAAAGTTGCTGAAGGTTATTCAATAAAATTTATAGATAAACAGCATATAACATTCCTAAAACATGACGAAAAATATGGCAAAAACATTTTAAACGTATTAGATTTAACTAATGGAAATATAGATAGTTTAAATGATTTTGATGTTGAAAAATATTTTATTATAGATAAAAATCAAATAATATTTTTAGCAAGAAAGATAATTGATACAGAATTTAGCTTATATAGATATAATATAGACAATAAAAATTATAAAAAAATATCGGATTCTATATCAAAAAATACTTTTTATAACGGCAACATTAAACAAATTTTTATCGATGTTGACCCTTCATTCCATGATGGAATAAATAATAAAATCTATGCTATAAATTTGAAATAATAAAAAATTTAAGGAGCAGATATTCTGCTCCTATTATTTCCCTTTGAATTTTCTCTTTAATTTAATAAGTGGGCTCTCTACTTCCTTAACTACAAATGAATAAATTGGATTTCTTGGAATTGTCAAAATTCCTAGTCTTCTTATACCATAATTATAATCCATATATTCTTTAGTCTGATATTCACCGTTCCTGTCTATATATTCAATCCATATATACGTTGGATAATCCAATAAAACATATTGAATCTCATCTTTGCTATTTACCCGATTACCGTTAACAGAAATTATTATATCTCCTGATTTTAACCCAATCTTTTCTGCAATTTCATTTGGCATTACATCTAAAATCTTTACTCCAAATTCTGGACATTCAAATTTAGGTTTTCCCCTTTTTTCTTTAGCTCTACCTAACTGTATTAACCCTTCATGTACTAAAGGACCAAATAATGCAGCTATATACTTAAATACATAAACATAAGTTGATAAAACAGATAATATTATTAATAAAATACTATATATAGATAAATTCCTAGCGGATTCCTTCACTTTATTTTCAGGATAGTCGCTAATGGCCATATCTCCATATCCTAAAGCTGCAATAACTCCTATCATTACAAATGTTATATTGTTCATATCAAATAATATATTCTCTGGTCTAAATAAAGGCCACCAATTAGGCATATTTACACCATCACCATTAATCATTCCTCCAGCTGTCAATAATACTATGAAAGGGATAGGCCAAAATCTCATCATATTAAATCCGCCTACTATTTTTTGATTTCTCTCAATATATATTGGTATTTTAGTTGAATCGCCATCTACTAAAATTAAAAAACTTTCTATTAAATGTAAGATGCCAACAATGGCCATTACACTCGATACATTTACTTTTGGATAACCAAATATTAAATATGATAAAGATATAATACCTCCTGCATATGAAAAACAAATAAATCGGGGATGAATTAACATTAAAACAACTGCCAATAAAAAAATATATTTAAAGTCATTAGCCTGTATTGTAACACCTAATAAAATAATGATTAAACTTCCTAAAATTCCTCCTAATGTACCATTTATCATAGATGAAAAAATTCTTGAAAAATTTGATTCCTTATTTATACCTAATATTTTTTTTTCCATTTTGCCAATCTTTTTATACTGGAAATATAATAAAATTATTATCCCCCAATATATTGGATTTAAAAATACTTGTAATAGCGTTAAAACTAATATATATATTATTTCTATTATTTTTGTCATAAAAAACACTCCAATACAAAATATCTATTCTCATATAAATAATAACCATTAGAATAACTAATGGCTATTATTTTATTTTTGACTTAATTATTTCTATAGCTTTTTTAAGCTGAATATCCTGTTTAATATTATCTACTCCTATTCTATGGACATCTTCAGGAAGCTCAACAATTACATCTGGAGTTATTCCTATGCCATGAATATTAGTTCCATTAGGTGTAAAATATTCTGAAACTGTTAACTTAAATCCAGACCCGTCGCTTAACGGTTTTATTCTCTGAACTATTCCTTTACCAAACGTTTTAGTCCCTATTAAAATCCCCGTTTTAGTATCTTTTATAGCACCAGCTAATATCTCTGAAGCACTTGCACTACCACCATTTACAAGTAACACTAGTGGTAAACCTAATTTTTTAGAATCAGATCTTAGATACTCTCTTTCTTTATTTTTTGTTTCTGTATAGACAATAACTCCTTTCCCCATAAGCTCATCTGCTATCTGTGCACATTCACTTAACAAGCCTCCGGGATTATTTCTCAAATCTATAATTAACCCTTTCATTCCATCTTTTTTAAGTTTATTTAGATGTTTTTTAAAATCTTCATAAGTCAATTCATCAAAAGACACTATCCTAATATATCCAATCTTATTTTCTAACATTTTTGATTTTACTGTTTTTAATCTAATCTCTTCTCTAGTTATATTTAAATCAATAAATTTATTATTCCCATCTTTATCTGTTCTAAGAATAGTAATATTTACACTAGTACCCGGTTTTCCCTTCATCAATTTAACAGCATCATCCATCTTATCAGCAGTAAATTCTTTTCCATTTACTTTAACTATTTTATCACCCGTTTTTATTCCCGCTCTCTCTCCTGGAGTATCTTCTATAGGTGATACTACAGTAATTAAATTATCTTCTCCAGGAGTTACTATTACACCAATCCCCTGATAAGTCCCTTTTGTATGTTCCATAAAATCGGCAAATTCTTCTTTAGTCATATATACTGAATAAGGGTCTCCTAAAGCCTCAAACATACCTTTTAACTCACCATTTAATAAATCTTCTTCGTTTACATCTTTCAAATAATTTTCCTTAATAAAATTTTCTAGCGCCATAACTTTACTATATTTTTCATAAGTCGATACCAAATCTTCATAATAATCCTTTGTAATCACAACTTTATCCTTCACTGTAATTTGAATCATATTACTGATGAAAAAAGTAAATAAACTTGAAATTATAATAATTACGATAGCACCATAAAATGCCTTTCTTTTTGTTATCATTACTATTTCACCTCGTAAAATATTCTAGTATTTTATTTTATTAAACATATGTAAACATTATACCACCATAGCCAGTTTTTTTCAAAAAGTTAAATAAGCAAGTGAAACCACTTGCCTATTTACCTTTTACCCATGGTAATGGGTCTACTACTTTACCATTTCTCCTTACCTCAAAGTGCAAATGTGGACCAGTTGAATATCCCGTACTTCCTGCTCTAGATATAACTTGTCCCTTTTTAACGTTCTGTCCTTTTTTTACTAATAAACGAGAATTATGTGCATATAATGTTGAAATTCCTCCACCATGGTCTATCCAAACTACTTTACCATATCCTCCAAGCCATCCAGCATACTGAACAACTCCCTCATTAGCTGCTACTATTCTACCACCTAAAGGAACAGCTATATCTATACCTGTATGAAATTTCCTTTTCTTGAAAATAGGATGCATTCTATAACCAAAATATGATGTTATTCTGTAATATCCGGGTGCTGGCCATAACATCTTACCACCAGCATACTTAGCTGCTATTTGTTCTCTCCTTATTTTTTCTTCTAATTTCTTAGATATTTCAATCATTTCATCTTCTTGTTTTTCAAGTTCTTTAATATTTTTCTTTAATTCCTTCATCATACTTTCTTTTGCCCTAGTAGCAACTAATAATTGATTTTTCTTTTCTTGCATCTTCCTTTTAACGTTTTTTACCATATTAAACTGATTTTCTAAAGTTTTCTTTTTAGCCAAAATAATCTCCCGCTGTTCTTTCATGTATTTAATCATTTTTACATCATGATCTATTATCCTCTTTACCATATCTAATCTCGAGAAAAAATCACTTATACTTTTAGATTCTAAAAGTACTTCTAAATATCCAACAGTTCCATTTTTGTATATCACTCTTAATCTCGAGTTTAAAACATCATTTTTAGCCTTAATATTATTTTCAGCTTGCAAAAGCTCATTCTTCGTAATCTCAATGTTCGCATTAAGTTCTTTTAACTGATTTTCTACTTCTTGCAGCTCTCTATCAGCTTTATCAATCTGATTATCTAACTTCTTTATTTCTTTTGATACTCTACTATATTCATCTTTATTTTGTTTCAATTCTTCTCTTATTTTCTCTAATCCTTTATTGAGCTCTTGTAATTTCTTCTTATCTTCGCTAGATCCGTAAACAAAAGATACGTTTATCAGCAGAATAATAATCAACAGAAATGATATTTTTCTTTTGCAGCCCAATAGCATGTCCCCCCTTTTTATACTCTAAGGAACTTCCTTAAAGATATAATACTGCCTAAAACACCTATTCCGATTCCAATTGCAGTAAACATAATTATTATGTCATCAAGTATTTCATAGTACGGAATCATATATACTGTAAATAATACATATAATCTTTCATTAACAACTAAAAATAAATATTTGTAACCAAAACTAACTATTAATATAGCTAAAATCGAACCAATAGCCCCAAGAAAAATACCTTCAAGAATAAACGGCCCTCTTATATATCCGTTTGTAGCCCCTATATATTTCATAATGCTTATCTCTCTTCTCCTAGCTGCTACGGTAAGCTTTACTGTATTAGAAATTATAAATATCGACACCAAAATCAATATACTGATGACTGCAAGTCCACCAGCTCTTACAAAATTCGATATAGCCATCATTTTTTCAACAATATCTTTATAATATCTTATATCTTCAATTCCTGTTAAACCATTTATACGATTAACTACATCTTCTGTATATTTGATATCTTTAAGCTGTATTATATATGAATTTGGTAGAGGATTCTTTTCCAATCCCTCAAATAAATACGCTTTGTCGCCCCATTCTTTTTTAAATATTTCCAAAGCCTGTTCTTTAGACTGATATATAACAGCTAACACTCCATCTAGTTCTCTTAACTTTTCTCCAATATTCTCAATCTGTTCTTCATTTATACCATCTTCTAAATAAACTTGTATTTCATCAAATTGTTCTTTTGCCATACCGGTTAAGTTATTTATATTTAACACAATCACCAATATAATTCCTAGAATAATCAATACCGACATAACAGAGCCAATAGATGCTAAACTCATCATTCGATTTCTCCACATACCAACAAAGCCCTGTTTAATAATATTTTTAAATAGTCTAAACTTCATAATCGTACACACCCTTCAACTCGTCTCTTACAACTCTTCCTTTTTCTAGTGCTATAACTCTTCTTCTCATAGCATTTACTATATCTCTTGCATGGGTGGCCATAAGGACTGTTGTTCCCCTTCTATTTATCTCTTTTAATAATCTCATAATTTCCCATGCTGTGTCAGGATCAAGATTGCCCGTAGGTTCGTCTGCAATTAAAACCGTTGGTCTATTAACTAGAGCTCTCGCTATCGAAACTCTCTGCTGTTCACCCCCAGATAATTGGTCTGGATAACTATGAGCTTTATTGCTCAATCCTACCATACTTAACATCATAGGTACCTGTCTTCTTATTTCTTTTGATGAACTCCCTATTATTTCCATAGCGAATGCTACATTTTCATAAACCGTTTTATTTTTTAATAATCTAAAATCCTGAAATACTACACCTATATTTCTCCTAATATAAGGTATTCTTCTATTTTTAACCTTTGTAATATCCATATCATTAAGATATATCTTACCATCAGTGGGGTCTTCTTCTTTTAAAAGCAATTTTATTAATGTCGATTTACCAGCACCACTTGAACCAACTATAAAAACAAATTCACCTTTATCTATATGAATATTTATATTTGACAATGCCTTTACACCATTACCATATACCTTACTAACATTTATAAAATCTATCACATTTTACCACTCCAGTCCTTTTCTTACGTTCTCAGTAATTCAATTCGACATAATACTCATATTTCCTTCATAATTTTTATTCCAAATATAGGCAAGTAGTATCAATTTATTTATTCAAAGTTTTATATATCAACAACAATAGATAAAATTCTAAAGCATCATCAAAATTTCTTAAATTAAATCCTGTATCTTTTTGTATCTTATCTAACCTATATATCAATGTATTTCTATGAATATATAACTTTCTCGCAGTTTCACTAATATTTAAATTGCATTTTAAAAAATACATCGCAGTTTTAATTTCATCAGAACTTAACCTCTGTATACCATATTTCAAAGTTTCATCATAAATACTTAATAGTGCTTTTTCATTCACTTGAGATAATATCTTATATACTGTAAGTTTTTCATAATAATATATGTTTTCCGGAATATTAAACTTATGTCCTAATAACAAAGCAGTTCTGCTTTCTTGATAAGCCTTTTTTATATTAAGAGGGGAAGTAATAGAACTTACTCCAATTCCAACTTTTCTTAAAAGTTCTGTTTCAATGGCATTTACGATTTGTATTAAAACTTCCGTAATTTCTCCGGTATTTTGAATAACCATCCCAAATAATTCTTCATTTAATTTACAAAATACAACATTTTTACCTACTATGTTTTTAATAATTGTATCAATATCTGAATTTTCTATTCCATCATAACTTTTTATAACTGCTACCACTAGCCATTTATTTAATTCTATTCCAACACTTTTTAAAATTTTTTTCGTCCTTTGTTCATCTAAATCCTCAAGAAACAAACTTTTAACAGCTTCATTCTGTTTTTTAGTATCACTCCCAATTATATCCTCTAAAATTATTTTTATTAAAGCCTTTTCTCTATCCGTCAATTTAATATCATGCCTTACAAATAAATAATATTCTTCATTATCTAACATAAAACTACATATATGTTCTACATTATCTGACAAAATTCCTTTTTTGTCTCCTTCATTAACTAACAGTACTCTTTCTCCAATAATTTTACTTATTTTGTTTAATATTTGTTCAATTCTCTGTCTTGTTAACATAATATCACCTATTTTATATTATAAAATATTTTTAGACATAAAAAAGCAGAAGAAACTCTCTTCATCTAATTTCTTCTGCTTTTTTCTCCAATATCCTTCATTTTTCTTATAATCCATAGGAAATTAAAAACTTTTTTGAAAAGTGGATAATTTAAAATATAATTTCCGTAATGGATTTCAACAAAATCTTCCTATAATCTATTTAAATCGAAGATTTTGTTCATTTAATAACAATTTAACTCTATAATATTGAAACCTCTGTATCTTTATCAAATAAATGTATTCTATTTTTGTCTAATGCTAATTCAATTATATCTCCTATTCTCGCTTTGCTTCTTGAATCCACCCTTGCTATTGCATTATTACCTTCTATGTTTATATATAGATAAGTTTCTGAACCCATCATTTCTGTTACCTCTACTTTAGCCTTAACAACACTATCTCTAGAAGCTTCAATAAATACCTTTTCATCATGAAGGTCTTCAGGTCTTATACCCATTATCACTTTCTTTCCAAAATATCCTTTTTGTTTAACAATTTTAGCTTTTCCTTCCGGTAATCTTATTTTTACATTATCAAATACTAAATTACAATTATTAACATCGTCTCCCTCTATAACAACATCAATAAAATTCATCTGCGGACTACCTATAAATCCAGCAACAAACATGTTAGCAGGTTTTTCATATACTTCTTGTGGAGTCGCAGCTTGCTGAATGACTCCGTCTTTCATAACAACTATTCTATCACCCATTGTCATTGCTTCTGTTTGGTCATGAGTAACATATATAAATGTAGTTTGAAGCCTTTTATGAAGTTTAATAATCTCAGTTCTTGTTTGTACTCTTAATTTTGCATCTAAGTTTGATAATGGCTCGTCCATTAAAAACACTTTAGGCTCCCTTACTATAGCTCTACCTAAAGCAACCCTCTGTCTTTGTCCACCAGATAGAGCTTTTGGTTTTCTATCAAGTAGTTTTTCTATTCCTAAAATTCTAGCAGCTTCTTTAACTTTTCTATCTATTTCTGCTTTAGGAACTTTTCTAAGTTTCAATCCGAATGCCATATTATCATATACAGTCATATGAGGGTATAACGCATAGTTTTGGAACACCATTGCAATATCTCTATCTTTTGGTGGTACATCATTAACCAATTTATCTCCAATATAAAGTTCACCTTTAGAAATCTCCTCAAGTCCTGCAACCATTCTTAATGTTGTCGATTTACCACATCCTGAAGGTCCTACTAAAACTATAAATTCCTTATCTTTTATCTCAAGATTGAAATCGTTTACAGCTGTAACATTACCAGGATATATTTTATATATATGCTTAAAAGTTAAACTCGCCATTTAAATGCCCCCTTTTAAAAATTCTTTATATTTCATATATAAGTTTATATGAATTGATTATTTAATTCTATTGGTATAATTAACAAAAATTACTGATAAATTTAAACAATTTGCACAATAGATATGGTATAGTTATAATAGGTATTAAATTTAAAATTGAAAATGTAAAATGTAAAATTAATTTGGTATTCGTATTTCGCTGTTAATAAATAAAAAGCTAAAAGCGAAAGACGAGTAGCAAAAAAGAATATAGAGGTGAATTTCATGAATAAAAATGAATTAAGGAAAAAAATACTTAACAAAAGAAAAGAACTTTCTAACGAAGCTGTAATCTCTTTAAGCAATAAAATAATAGATTTATTAATAAATACAACATTTTATAAAAACGCTAATTACATTATGACTTATATTGATTTTAGAAATGAAGTAAAAACAGAAAGACTAATCAAAAAATCTTTAGAAATAGGCAAAAAAATTATAATCCCTATAAGTTTAACAAAATCCAGAAAATTACTTCTTTCAGAATTAAAAGATTATGATAATGAACTTACAATTGGTACATATGGCATATTAGAACCCAAAAAAGAGTTCATAAAAGAAGTCTCTGCAGAGATTTTAGATTTAATTATCGTTCCAGGAGTCGTATTTGATAAAAGAGGATATAGAATAGGCTACGGCGGAGGATATTATGATCGTTTTCTACTTAACATAGATAAATCGGTACCAAAAGTAGCTCTAGCATTTGACTTTCAAGTTGTTGAAAAGATAGATGAAGAAAAACATGATATCCCTGTAGATTATATAATAACTGAAAAAGGTATTATTAAAAAGGCTAACAGCTAACAGCCATCAGCTATTAGCCTTTTATTCTCTTCTTCGACAACCACTCTATATTTTACAATACATCTTCAAAATCTCTACTTTATGGGTTGTGTGCGACCTTAAGTACAGCTTCTAATAAAAAAACTTAAGTTTCTTTAATTATTCCTTTTTCTTGGAAAATGTAGAATGCTGTATATTTCTTCTAAATCTATTCCCTCATAAGTAGATACACGTTTTACTACTCTCCCCGATTTTATAAAAATAAATTTTGAACCTATATACCTTACAAAATCTAAAATGTGACTTGAAATCACAATTATACACCCTCTATCTTTAGCCTTTTTTATTTCATTTTTTAAAGAAATAATTCCTTTAGTATCTAACCCATTTGTCGGTTCATCTAAAATAATTAAACTTGGATATCCAAGTAGTGCTACTATTATCCCTATCTTTTTCTTCATCCCCATTGATAATTTTTTTATAATTTCATCTCTGTATTTCCATAAATCAAATTCAAAAAGCAGTCTTTTTATCTCTTCTTCGAAATTAATAATTTCCTTCATTACAGCTACAAATCTCAAGAAACTGTATACTGTTAATCTATCGTAGACAAATACATTTTCAGGCAAATATCCTATTTTAAATTTTGCATTTACATCAACGGTTGGAATATCATCAATAGTACATATACCGCTATCACTTTTCATTACTCCAGCCAATATTTTTATTATAGTTGTTTTACCTGCTCCATTAGGCCCTATTAAACAAATAACCTCTCCTCTATTAGCACTTAAATTAAAATCTTGTATTCCTCTATCGCTTTCATATATCTTTGATACCTCTTTAACTTCTAACATATTATTCCTCCACTCTATACCAGTTATTTTTCCCCTTCCTCATTCCAAAATAAATAACAAAAAAGATAATAATCGGGAAAGCTATGATTAATATAGTAGAAAGTAGCATTGGAATATCTGTTTTATGGTGTATATTGGGATAGAAAAATGATAATACGCTACAATAGTACATAGCTATGATGAAAGAAATTATAAGAATGGAAATTATACCGATTATAAAATGCACTATGCTAATTTTGCCCATTAAAGTTTCTAATATTAGAAATATAATTGGTATACAGCAAGATAATACTACTAAACTACAAATCTTTGAGCTTATAAATGTTCTATATTTTATAGGCAACATTTTATATAAATTTGAGTTTTCTGCTTCAATTTTATATAATTCTTGTGAGAAAAGCATGTTAAATAAAATATATATGCATATTAATATCAGATTTTTTATAAAATCTATCTTATGAACATTTATAATCACTAAAGAAAATATCAGAATAAATATAACCTGTATTATTTTATAGTCTAGTCTTTGAATCAATATTAATATGTCTTTCAACACAAATTCAATAATTTTGTTATTATGCTTATTAAGTCTTTTATATATGAACTCATCTGTAAATCTAATTTTATATATCTTAAATCTATTTCTGCCAATATAACATTGCTGTATATATCTTCTTCTACACCAAAAAATTACATTAAATGCAACTACTAAAAATAGACTTATCTGCATAATATTAAAATCAAATAAAAATCGCTTTAAAGTTTGCATCTCTTTTATTTTCCCTATTTTATATAATCCTTCAATTATAATTTCTTTAGTATCTAAAACAGCTAAAATAGAATTAAAATCAGTCCATAAATATTTGATAAAAAATATGATACATATAAATATTCCTACATTCTTCATTTTGATTAATATTTTACTCCTGTTGATATAATAGAGCCATACTAATCCAAACATTATTAAAAAAAAGAAAAGACTAGCTATTATACTTTTAAATATACCAAGCCCTTTTTCAAAATTTAATATAATATATGAGCTTGATATAATGATAAAAGCTACTTTTTCCTTCAATAAGGATATTAAAACTAATTGCTCTTCTTTAAAACCTATACTTCTCAAAAATAAAAATTCTTCACTATTGATAAACTTCAATATATCATTCCGAATAAATATAAGTGATATTAATATATAAATATATGTCATTGAATTGTATATTAAATAATAATCAGCCTTATAATTTTGTATCAATATGAAAAATATTTTTTGACCCATTAAATTTGCTAGAATAATTAAAATTAAATATATCAGTAAAAAACTAATTCCAATACTACTTAACTTTTTATAATTCCATATTTTTTTTAAATCTTTTATCATCTTAAACACCACTCTATTCATAGTTTCTTTTATATCATGTACATAAATGAATTTATTATTATATTCAATATACATCTATTTATATTATTTATACTTATATTGAATTTTTTTATCATTTTTAAAACTTTATAACCATCTGTTGTTATTCCAAAAAATGTAATTGGTATAAGTGAAAATATTGGTAAGAACAAAAAACCTATTATTAAAATTTTAATATAACTATAAAAATATACCGCATTAATGTTAAGAAATAGTAGTATAATAATCGCAATAATAATATTTAATATACCTATCACCAATGACATAACAGGTCCTGCTAATGAAATATACAGAATATCATTATTACTAAACTTCCCTTTAAAATAGACTGATACACCAATTCCTAAAACTACAATTTTTTTTATTGATATAACATTAAACACCAAAGCCTTTACCTCTTCTTTCCTACCTTGAATTATTAATATAGCAGCATGAAATGTTTCCTCTAAAGCAAGCGAAATAGGGAATAATATCAACAGTATTCCTATATTTGTGACTAAATGAGGATTTAAAATTATTAATTTGGAATTTTTGTTAATTATTAATATTATTCCATATATTAGATATAACGGAATAGCTATATACCTAATTATATTTACATAAATCGTCATATATAATTTTATAAAATTTTCTTTATTTTTATCAGGTATTTCTATTTTTACTATTTCCATGTTCGCCTCCTTATCAAAAGCTATCTTAAGTTGGTTTTATTGTTTTTTTACATTTATATTGCTTTTAAAGTAAAAATATGATTTATCAGTGTATAAATAATATTCTTCTTTAATATTATCATCACAAACAGTACATAAAACTAAAACCACAATTAACTATAATATCTCCGCTTTTTCCTTTACAAATTCTCTCCATTGTCTATATTCTTCTTTCTTTTTACTGTCTTTTAACCCTCTACCAAGTTTAATTATTGCATCAAAATAATTTCTCCTTATATCTTCTCTTTTAAAATATTTTGTATCATACACAGGTGTAAAAGTATTATAATTATCAAAATTTTTATCTACTATATGAATCCCAACTTTTTCAGGATTATTATACATATATGTTCCTGGAAATGGAGTTGTAACACTAAATACAACTCTAGCACCATAGGACTGTATTTCAGTTGCGAATTCAATAGTCTTTTGTATACTTTCTAAAGTATCATATGGTTGTCCTATCATTAAACATGTACCTGTTTTTATATCAATTTCTTTTGCCCAAAGAAAAACATTTCTAATTTGTTCAATTGTAATATTCTTTTTTAAACAGTCTAACATTTCTTGACTTCCAGCCTCTACTCCAAATTGTATAGATATACATCCACATTTTTTCATAAAATTTAATAATTCTTTATTCATTATATCAACTCTAGATTCACAACCCCATGTAATTCCTAAATTCTCTTTATTTAATATTTCTAAAAATTTATAAAGTCTATCAATATCTGCTGTAAATGTATCATCAACAATTTGTACATATGAAATTCCTAACTCTTTTAAATATTTTATTTCATCAATTATATTTTCAACTGAACGAATTATATATTTACCTCCAGATAATGCAGTAGCTACGCAAAAAATACACCTACCTGGACACCCTCTACTTGTAGAAATCGTCCCTGGAATAGGATACTTTTCTAACTGATATAAACTTCTGTCTGGAAAAGGTAAACTATCTAAATCTTTTATAAATTCTCTTCTATTATTTTTGATAATTTTCCCTTCTCTTTTATAGCATATTCCTTTTATATTATCCAAATTACCTTGTTTTTTTATATAATAATCACAAAGTTCCTTCATAACAAATTCTCCTTCATTACGAACAACAATATCTATAACTCCAGTATTTAAAGCATTTTCATATTCGAAAGTTACATGACATCCTCCCATAACTGTTATAATATTTTCATCTAATTTTTTACTATAATCTGCTATCTTAACACCATTATTATATGTTTCTGTTGTTGTAGAAATAGCTATAATTTTAGGATGTAATTCATTAACAATTAACTCTAAATCCAAAATTGTAATTTCATCAATATAAAAATCTAAAATTTTAACTTTATATCCTTTCTTTTCTAAATAAGTTCCAATATAACCCAATCCTAATGGCGGTACCCCTTGTATTCTATATGAAATAATACTCCCAGGATGTGGTGAAGGTGCATTCACTAATAAAACATCAATATAATCACTATTCATTTATTAAACCTCCATTCCATTTAAAAATCAAACAAAAGAATAAATTTCATCATTATATATTCATAAACCAAATAGTAATAAAAGTATAATGCATTACTAGACATCTTTAAGTATAATTTTACTTTTATATAATGGATCCCAATTTTCTACTAATATTCCTTCCTTACTTAATTGCTTCATTATACTTAATATATCATTATAAACTGTATGTTTATTATTTACATCATATACCTCACAAATATAATCAACAATTTCAGCAATGGTGTTTTTCCCATTTGCCATATCCCAAAATATTGCTGCTACTTCATTCAGCTCTATTATAGATTTAAATCCTATTATGTAACCTTTGCCATTTTCTATTTTGTATAGTTCCGTTTTTCTACATGGTTTAAACTCAAACATATCACGTCACCTCTCTTGAATTTCGTTTTACCAAATTTAAACCTACTATCCTTCCATACACAAATATAAAATTTATCTATTTTTATTTATAATTCAATAATTATCACATTTTTAAAATCCCAGGAATATTTCCTTGAATACCAAGAAAATATTCCTGGGATTACTGTTAATATGCTTAATGTGCTGGCTTAGGTGTAAGAGCAACTATTGCAATAGCCAGTGCTGCAGCTAATACTATCCCTGATGAATACATTTCATTACATACTTCTTCATCTTCTAGTATTGACATTATAGGTTTTTCATATTTCATAATAGCCCCCCCTTTTTTTTATACGTAGTGTCAAAAGTTTAGAGCAAATTTGACACCCAAACATTGAAATTTGAATAATATATAGGTTTGGTTGTCTCCAGCCTCATTATAAAGAGCTATTAAAACAATACGAACGTAAGCACAGTAAACCACTTAAATCTATTAATCGTAAAAAGAAGATTAATTTTCCTAAAGACACTATATGCCCTTATTGTGGCGCTCCTAAAAAATATATTTATACTAATAACGGTTCAAAAAGTCAATGCTTATACAAAATCTGCAGTAGCACATTCATATTAGGTTCTAAATTAAACAAGAAAACCATAAGTAAATGTCCTTTTACTGTAGTCATACTTTAGAAAAAACTAAAAATAAAAATTCCTTTATAGTCTACAAATGTAAAAACGATAATTGTAAATACTACCAAACAAAGACAATTACAGGCACAAAAATAGGTTTGGGGCATTTTATGGTGCTATATCCTAGGTTACTTTATTCATAGCTTGGTTTAACTTTTTAAGGCCTCATTCAGCTTAAAGTAGCAATACCATTAACTGAACTAAACAAATACAAAATAATGTTAGCAAAATGGGCTAAATTAATTGAATTAGCACAAATACATGCCATAGAAAATCAAAAGAAAATGGGTAAAATCTTTAAAAATGTCATCTTAAAGTATATCCAATCTTTGCTCTATCTTTTCATATTTCTTTTTACACCACCGATATTACCAATATTATGAATTTTAATGTCCAAGTATTAGAATTCAAATACTCAATCCTTACAACTTATTATCAAATATTCTTATTATATAGACTTACAACCAACCAATCTTTTATTTGGTACCCTTGGATATATATTACGTTTCTCACTTCTTTCCCTGCATCTTTTAATCAATTATAAAATTTTATAATTATCAAAAGAACCATAACTTGTTATGTTTCAAAAAATTTTCTCATTTATAAGTATGAATAAAATCTTTCTAAACTTATTTAAATCTAAATTAAAGGTTTTATTATACAACTAAATTAAATAATTCCTTTATTCATTTTATTAAGTAAAATTAATTTGGTATTTTTGTTTATCGCAAACAATTATTATATATATAATTATATATACATATATATGGTATGTCAACTATTTTTTTCCGTTATTGTTGTTGTAAATGAATTGTCTCCATAATGTAACATTTCAGTAAATCTGATATATATCGAATAGGATGTTATTGTCAATGAAAATCCCGCAAAAATGGGAAAGAAAATCCACCACTTTAAGAGATAAATCAGTGCCAAAAGTAGCTCTAGCTTTTGACTTTCAAGTTGTTGAAAAAATAGACGAAGAAAAACATGACATTCCTGTAGATTATATAATAACTGAAAAAGGTGTCAGAACAGTTTAAGTTGCATCTTCAATAAACGTAACTTTATAACCTCTATCAAATCCAGCTATTGCAGTAAACATACAACAATACTCATTAAATACTTTAAACGAACTTAAAGGGTACTAAACAAAAAAATTAATTGCTACAATGAATAATGCTTATGCTAAATATTGTATAAAACAAATGATAGTCAAGAATATAAGAATAGACTGTAGCCACATTCTAATATAAATGGACTCCTATAGATATAACTTTGCGAGCAAAACTTAAGAAAATTTTTAATATTACCTTGGGGTATAAATATGCTTATTTGCTGAATGAAATTACATTTATACCAATCGCTGGGGGTAGTACGCCCTTTTTAAAAATATATTTTTAGTTGTATTATATTATTTTACTTATATTGAGCTATTGCTTTTATTGCTTATGCTGTTTTTGTAATTATTTTCCTGAACTTTATCAAAATTGAGATTTTATTTCTAATTATCACAGATTTAGGGAATCATCTTTAACTTTGAGATGGATTCAAAAGACTATGAACCCCTTTCATTACACAGATTATCAGACAGCCTCATGAAGCTTTAAGACAGCGTATTGTTGTAAATTATTATTTAAAGGGGCTTACAAAAGATGAAACTAAAGAATATATATTATCTAGACTTGAGATTGCTGGTTATCATGAACCTATATTTACAGACAGTGCTTTTGAACTTTTATATTCCAGTATCAATGGAGGCTTAAGAATATTGAATTCACTAGCAAGAATGTGCCTTATATCAGGTGCAAATCAAAAACTTAAGTCTATTGACAGTGAAATAGTATTTCAGGCTCAAACTGAACTTAATATTACTGCTTAAAAGTATTTAATCTTCGGACTTAAAAATTAAGCTCTCTTTTTTCTTTTTAAGAATGAGATAATGTGACTTTTTTGTATCCATTTAATACTATATTCTGTTAATTTAATCATTAAAATCACCCATTTTTCATATGTAAGTATTAATTTCAAGATATTAAAATCAAAAATAAAGAGAGACAACCTCCTATTGGCTATCCCTTTTCTTTAGTGAACTGGGCTAGTTTATTGTTATTAACCATAGATTGTTTTGTTATATCAACGCGAATAGTTCAGGCTAAATTATAACATAATTGTCATATTTTTTATGTATCAATCTTGTAATAATAAAATATATTATTAACTTCATCATACAGGCATAGCGAAAAATTATATGCCGAAGGATTTTTAAAATCAGTCTTACCTCTATCAACAAAATACCACTTTCCTTTTTCTATCTTAGGTAAATTTATCTTTTTAGCTATCGATACCATACTATTATCTTTATATAAAAACTCATATAATTCAGTTGTTAACGGCAATTCAACCCAGCCTACATCTTCTAATTCAATTTGTTCTGCACTTTCCAATTTGTATAAAGCCTGCCCCTCATAAGGAACTCCGCCATAATCATTATATATTGTTGAAACATTTAATTTTTTGCTATCAATATCTAATTTGAAAGTATTTACAAACTCCTTAGCTACATTATCATTTTTACTACAACCACTAAACAGAATCAATATTAAAACTAAACTAATTGCTACTATACGACAACACCATTTATTCATAAACATCCTCCTTGAAGTTAATGTTTATGATAATCTTATTAAGAATGCCAGTATTTTGGGATAGCCAACCCCAGTTATTTACTATCGACGTAAACAAAGAATCATATTTATTATCAAAATCAAATACGTCATAAACATTTACATTGTATTTACTACCAGATTTGCGAACAGTGAATGTTGCATTATGTAATGCATAAAACAAATCTGAATTATCGCTCTTTGTAAACTCTTGTACCGAACGACTATAAGTTTTATTATTTCTCTTTATATACGACATATGATTTTTATAAACACTTGTTTCTACAATTTTATCTCGGAACAACCCTCCATTATTTTCAGTATAATTTATACCCAACACGGAATATTCAACCGCTTTAGCCGCACATGTATATCCCTTCAACTTAGCAATCTGTACCGCAGCTAGCCAAGCAAGTTTTAACTGTATAAATATATTCTTAGGACTTGATGTGACTCTATAGTTATTGTATCTATAAGAAAAATCGTTTATTGAGATATCTGATATGTATTGATTCAATTCCTCAACAGTCATATTTTTAAAATTAGCAGTTTCAGAAACAATCAACTGACTATTTTCTCTAACAAGCATATCCTCGCTTTGAAGCAGTGTCTTTTGAGTAATATCTAACTCAGGTAATTGTTCCAAGATTGCACTACTTTTGTAAAATCCCAAGCTATATGCGAACTCATTTTGGATAGGCAATTCATTAGCATAAACATTTATGCTAATACCAACAATAATAGTGATTACCATAAACATTGATAAAACTTTCTTAAACATAAATACTACCTCCTTTTGTTATTCGTAGTGTCAAAAGATTAGAGCAAATTTGACACCCAAACATTAAAATTTGAATAATATATAGGTTTGGTTGTCCAAAATAAAGGGGCTTAATAGTTCTAAAATAGTAAGTAACACTTTTACGTATAATATTTTCTTAATGTAATACGATAAACTATATAATCTACAATGATAATAACTACAATAAAAGCATTTACAGCATCATTTTTAATATAATATGCTGTAAAACTAAGAGTAATATATAGACAACCTATTGTATAGGCGTGAAAAGATAAAACCTTTAAATACCCCTCCATATCAATTATATTCCTTAAAGGCCAATTTTTTTTATATCTATTACCCCATTTTTCATAAGCATGCCCATCACTATTACCATAATTCCTAACAATAAAGAAGTTAATGGGTGTAAAATAATATCCATAATGGTATCATCCATATTATATCCCTCCTCATTTAGTCTTTTATGCTTGTTTATAAGGTTTATATCTACTTATTAGCTGACTAATTTATTCTATAAACAAACTATATTGTACGTTTCCTAATATCCAAACAACACTCCTCCTGCAGTTTCATAGAAATAATCTAAATTACCGTTGGTCTACAGCAAAAGAAATAGTTGTCATATTTATTAAAATACAAAATACTAAAACAACACTAATTATCACTTTATTCATTTTTAATCTCCTCTCCCCCTATAGATATTGTCAATATTATAAATTTCAATACCCAAGTATTAGAATTCAAATACACAATCCTTAAAACCTATTATCAAATATTCTTATTATATAAACTTGCAACCAATCTTTTATTTGGTGCCCTTGGATATATCATATTTCTTACCTCTTTTCCTGTGTCTTTTAGTCAATTGCAAAATTTTATAATTATCAAAAAACCATAATTTGTTATGTTTTAAAGAATTTTCTCGTTTATGGGTATGAATAAAATCTTTCTAAACTTATTTAAATCTAAATTGAAGATTTTATTATACAACTTAATTAAACAATTCCCTTATTCATTTTATTAAATAAAATTAAATTGGTATTTTTATTCATCACAAACAATTATTATATGTATAATTATATATATGGTATGTCAACTATTTTTTTGTTTATGTTATTATAAATAAATTATTTTTAAAATGCAACAATTTAGTAATTTTGATGAATATCGAGTAGGAGGTAGATGATTAATTCATCTACTGACCTCTCACACCACCATACGTACCGTTCAGTATGCGGCGGTTCATTAGGTTAAGTTCAATTTCTTATACTGCATAGAAAGCGATTTGAGACCTTGATTTAGCCAATATTGGTTATCCAAGGTCTTGCTTAATATAGGACTATTAGATATACGCCAATAACCCTTCCGGGTATTGGCATATTGCCATGCCTTATACTCTGGAATCCCTAATCTTTTGAGATTCTTAAATCTAGTTTTAATCTTCTTCCATTGTTTCCAAAGACATGCTCTTAATCTTCTCACTGATCTATCTCCTTTAGTTTCGCTTTCATGTCTACTACTTTGAAATAGTTCACCCAGCCAACTACCAGGAGGTTTAGTTTTTGTATTCTTGTTTCCATACTTATTCCTATATTTCTATTTGTGATTTTCCTTATTTTGTCTTTTAATCTCTTAATGCTTTTCTCGTGAGGTCTTATTCTAATCTCATCATCCTTAAGATAAAAAGAAAATCCCAGGAACTTCCTTCTCCACGGTCTATCGACCGCGCTCTTTTCTTTATTAACTTTTAACTTTAGCTTCTTCTCAAGGAATTTTGTTATGCTTTTCATGACCCTTTTCCCTGCTCTTTGGCTTTTGACATAAATGTTACAGTCATCGGCATATCTTATGAATTTATGTCCTCTTGCTTCGAGTTCTTTATCTAATACATCCAGAAGGATATTACTAAGTATTGGACTAATAGGTCCTCCTTGCGGCGTCCCCTCTTCTGTTTTCGTGTATAGCCTTCCTATCATTACCCCTGATTCTAGGTATTTACGTATCAGCCTTAATACTCTTTCATCTTTTATTTTCCTCGCTAAAATTGACATGAGAATATCATGATTAACTCTATCAAAGAACTTTTCCAAGTCTATATCCACTACCCATGTATATCCTTCATTTATATATTCTTTCGCCTTCTTTACTGCCATGTGAGCATTTCTGCCAGGTCTGAATCTATAACTATTTTCGGAAAACTCTTTATCGTAGACTTCTATTAATACTTGTGCTATTGCTTGTTGTATAAATCTATCTACCACCGTAGGTATTCCTAACAGTCTAACTCCTCCATTTGGCTTTGGAATTTCTACTCTCCTAACCGATTGTGATTTGTATTTCTCCATAGCTATTTCTTCTACTAAGGCTCCGCCATGTTGTTTCAAGAAAGATAGAAGTTCATCTATCTTCATTCCATCTATTCCATGACTTCCTCTATTCTTCTTTACTTTCTTATATGCTTTGTTTAGGTTGTCACTGTGAAGAATTTGTTCTAGAAGATTTGCAGTATCTAGTTGAACTCTGGCTTTCACTATCGAAGATGCCAAAGGCATACTACACGCTTCCTTCCTATCTTGGACTTCCAGTCCTACTTCAGTCGGAGAGCCTTCATATGAAGTTTTCTGTGGTCTTTGCATACCTCTCGAATCTTTCAATGTTACTTACCTCCTCAATGTTCGGTTCTTCCCTATCTGTCCTAGGTTTAGATAGGTACTATGACCTCTGCTGACTTCTCAAGGTTCAGCTATACATCACTGTATAGGTTGCCATCTTGAAATTCATCTAAATGACGTACCCTTGAGACCTCCCGGGGTAAGCATAACCACTTTCCTCCCATATATCCGCCACATTTACTGCATAAACCTTCGGACCGTTTTGGGTTTCGTTTTGTTATGCAAACTCACCCGATTTATACAGCCTCGAATGTAATTCATATACCTCGAACCAGGATTTTGCCTCCGGCTTCCTTCAGATTCCACCTCACGATGGACACCCTTGCCTTTGGCTAGTGGTTGGCACGGTCAACCCCCACAGTGGACTTTCACCACCTAGTTGTTACGCATGTCCGGCGCACATACAAAAAAGTAGATGATTTTTTCATCTACTTTTCCTGTAGCCAATCTATTAGACCTTTAATAATTCCCTCTATATTATTATTCTTAATAAACCTTATAATTTCCTCATTATTTTTACATTCATCTATAAAACGACTCTCTACTCGTGTTAAATATACTTTGTTCTTATATTCTTGTTTCACATATAAAGCGTCTATATGTTTCTCTTTTTTCTTATCTTCCCGTCTTTTTAAAAAAAACATATAATTTTCTGTTTTTATTTTACTATCGCAATCTATACTATTCCAAATATTGTTATATGTATCCATTTCATTTTTATCATCTTTAAAGAACGTTTCTATCAATATTGAGATAAATGGTAAATTTTTATTTTCATCATAATAAATTATTTCAACATTATTGATATTTGATGCTAAAATCTTATCTTTATAAACCTTTCCAACAACATGCTCATCAATATCCGGCATTTTAAACTCACATCTATAATCTGTAATAAAAATTTCCTCTAATTTAATACCTGCTATTTCTTCTGGTATAAAATCTAAATCATTATTATATATTTTACTAACTTCCTCTTTATTACCTTTAAAACTACTTTTCCTAACACAACAGTTTTTCCCATTTATTTCTACAAACTTATATTCACCAAAATTTAATTTATTTCTTTCTTCATTAAGTTCCTTACGTATTCTGTCATAATATAATTCACTTTCTTTTTTTTCTATTTCTGAACTTAAATATTTAATCAAAAACTCACTTAATATCTTACTTATTTTATTCATATAAACTATATCAAGTTTATCTAAATTATCTATTGGTGTATGAATTACATTAAAATCTGCTCCAGTACTAATATTTACAGCGTTTTCAAATGAAATATGATCACTACAAAACTCTCCAGTAGTAATCTCGGCTTTCATTCCTTTATCTTCAATAAATTCCTTTATTTTATTTGCAATACTATTAGATTCTATAGTTCCTTTCGAATCAATCATTACCTTATCTTTACCCTTTTGTCCTACACAGTCTAAATTTATATTTTCTATTTTTTTCATATAATCATAGTTTAATAATAATGCAAGATTATGACTACCTACTAATCCTGCTTCTTCACCATTTACTGCACAAAAAATCAGATCTTTATTTAATTGATTTGTATTCGCATATTCTGACAGTCTTTTTAATATATCTAACAGTACGGATATACCCGAAGCATTATCTACAGCACCTCTCCATACTCTATCCCCTATGCCACCAACATGATCTAAATGTGCTGTTATTAAAATAGCTTCATCTCTTACTTTCCCAGGTATTACACCTATAATATTATTTTCTTCAATTACTTTCTTCTCATAATCCATAGAAATACTTACTTGCTGCCCAGTATTGTCTTTTAAAATATCATATACTTCTTTTGTTACGTCTAAAATTATTTTTTCATTTTGTACTCGTTCAGTTAATACTTGATTACTAAAAGTCTCATTTAATAAAATAAATCCCTTTATATTTGACTCTTGATTTAATTTTTTTATAACATCATATTTTTGTGCTAATATTATACAATCTTCTCCATTTATATTTTCAGTATAAATTGGCAGTTTTAAATCTATTTTATTAAAAAAACTCACCTTATAATCCTTTCCGTATTTAAATCTTCTAATTACATTATCGGGAAGAATTAATTCAAATTTTACATTTTTTATATTGATTAACGTTTGAGGATAAGAATGATAGTATGTACCATTATACAGTTTAAGCCCATATTCTTTAAACTTTTTAACTATATAATCTTGCGCTAATCTATTTCCTTTCGTACCTACTAGTCTACCATTACACTGATCTGATGTTAAATATTGTAATGCATCCTCTATTATAGTTTTTTCTTTATAATTTAGTGAATCAGTGGTACTACATGCAGAAATAACTAATATAATACATAAAAATAATGTAACTAATTTTATATTTTTATTTATCAAACCACTACTTCCCCTCTATATGTAATTAAAAATCGAAAAATCTAATTTTAAACTTAATCTTCAAATTTATAAAACTAACATATAAAAATTACTAATTACTATAATAAATAATATTTATGCTAGATATACTGTATAAAACAACCAACTGTTAAAAATATAAGAATAGATTGCAGCCACATTCTAATATAAATGGACTCATCTTTTTTTATATTTTTTAATATATATATATGATTTAAATAAATAAAAATTGGACCTGTTAATACAAAAAATTGTACTAATAATTGCAAAAATATTCTCATATAGAATTCCTCCTCTTCCTATATTTTATTAATTATCTCTGTCTTTCTTAATATTTCTTAAAATTGCTATTATATTTGTTCTTATAACAAAGATTGAAACTACTATTTAAATAGATTTTGTTGTTTTTTATTTGAATATTTGTAATTTTATTGAATGCAATAAGTATACTTACTAAAACAAGCAATATAATTTACTTATTTTACCATTAATTGTATAAAAGTTTTAGAGAGGTATCTCACCTTTTCTATCCCCTGATTTACCCTCTTATGTCCCTCTGGATCACATTATTTATTATGTGTCCTAACATTCCTTCGTTCTATCTTTTAAGAATAGGTGAGTGCTATTACTTGTATACTGGGTCTATGCCCTTATGGGGGAGTTAGGCTTTCCTCACCTAAAACTTTGTTTTTTAGATTAATATAAATAATATTTATCCTACATTTATAAAGTATTAAGCTGCTAAAAGCTTATGAATCTGTTTTAAACGTACTTCTCCCAATGCTTTTTTAGGATTATATTTTTCTTTATTTTTTGCCATATAAAACATTATCCTCATAACCTTTAAGCCTACGGCTACTAATGCCTGATTTTTAGCTAATCGGTTCGATGGTCTATTCATTAAATAATAATATAACTGCCGCATTTCTGGATTATGCCTTACACTTGTCACCCCTGCTAAATATAAAATGTTTCGCAGCATTGGGCGTCCACGTTTAGTAACTTTTGTTTTACCCTTATGTTGTCCTGAACTTTGTTCTGATAGATTTAAACCTGCTAACTTTCTAATTTGTTTCCAATTATCAAAACGAGATATATCACCAATTTCTCCTATAAATACAGCAGAAATAATTGGTCCAATTCCTTTCATACTTTCAAAATACTCATTAAGTTCTGTTTCTTTCATCTTCTCTTCCATTGCTTTTTCTAT
>NZ_FQXO01000020.1 GCF_900129995.1 Caloranaerobacter azorensis DSM 13643
TAGTGAATTCAAAGTTTTGACCGTATATTTTTTTATAAAGTTATCGTATATAAACTTTATTGACCTTACTTCTTCAAGTGCAAGTATTGACAGTATTAGCCAGTAAAATATATTAAAGCTTCGCTTCTTAAAAATATGTCTATATTCATATAAATATTGTTTTAATGTTTGTTTTATAGAGTTTTTGGATATACTAATCATAATCAGACATCTCCTAGATTTTTTTTTTAGTTATGATTAGTATTCCTAGGATTTAGATGTCTGATTTTTCTACTTTATGGAAGCTAACTCTTTATTTCTTGTAAAGTGGTGTTATTATAATATTAGCCAGACTTAAAAAAGATAAAAAAATAATGAATAGTAAATTTGAAAATTATACAAAAAATAAATCACCCAATTTATATTCTATATGGATAGCTAAAAAAGCAGAAGTAGTTTTTACAGATGGAGAATTAATGGTAGTTAATGTTATTGACTGGGATGAAGATTCTTACTAGATGAGCTACAGTTAGTATGTGAAAAAGTATATTTTACAGAAGAACAAGTTAAAAGTTTTAAATTGTTGTAAATTAAACACTTACTAATGCAGAAGAAATTGCTGAAAAAGAAATAATAAAGAAGGTGGAATAATGAATTATGGAAAATTTAATAGTTTACAAGATTTAAAAGATTCAATAGAAATGGGATTGGATATTGAATGCTATATATACGGGCAAAGGTATTATATTGGATGGGGCGATAATGGAAGAGTTATTGCAAAATGCCCAGATGGTGATGGTGTGTATTTCAATTCGTTACACGAAATGCTAAATTTTAAAATTCAAGATAAAAAAATAAAAGATATGTGGAAAGATATACAAATAATAAGCATGTAAAAAGCACTTACTAAAATGTTACATTAGGTGCTTTCTTTTATTATGTTTCAAGGAGAGCAAGAATGTATTTAACGCTTATAGCTTGGTTTAGATTAGTAGTTTATTCTTTAGTAAGAGCAGCTAACCTATTTTTAATATTTACCTTTTTTCATGATATAATGTAATTATAAATTAGATATTATTAGGTGATTGCTTATGATTGCTAACATTTTATATTATTTAATAAAAATATTTTTATGGGGGTTAGCTTTATTTTTATCTATCATACCTGGAATGATTGCTGGTTACATTGGTGAAACATTATTAGGAGGGATAGGATATTGGATAGGGTTTGTTATTGGCATTTTAATTTTTCTAGTATACATGAAACCTCTTTTAGCTTTTGATGATGATAAACCACTAGAAAAAGAATATTATCAACAAAGTTATGACACTTCTTTGTTTTCTTTTCTTGTTGGTATTTGGCTAGGACGTAAATTTTTCGGTAAAGATGATTAAAACTAAAGATCTATATTTTGAAGTGGTACCAATTTTTATATTAATTATATGAGAGGCAGATGTAAAGATTATTAAATTAATTCTAAAATTAAAAAACTAAAAAGTTAATATTGTAGTATAAAATTTTTTAATAAAATAATAGAAGAATCATCTAAAATATATATTAAGGGGAAAGTTATGAATATATTGATAAATTTAAAGAATAATGGAGTTGATAGAAAATGATTAAGTGTCCAATTACAAATTCAAATATAGACATAGCCGAATGTGTAGTTATAGTTGATGTTAGTGAAGGATGTGCAAAGGAGACGATATTATCAGATAATATTAAGAAGGTTGAAAACTGGCGAGAAATTTGTAAACATTGCAAAAAACATAATAATTAAGTATTTGATAAGTGGTACTCGTATAGTACTAATATTGAAGGAGAGATAATATGAAGTTGTGGGAATATTTAAGTAAAAAAATCAAAGTAACTTGTATAGAAGGTGAAGTAATTCAAGGTAAATGTAATGGATATATTCAAGCATTAGACAATGAGCCTGAAATAGCAAGTATATCAATAGATGCTGGTGAAATTGATTATGAAATATATGAAAATGAAATAGAAAAAATAGAATTAGTTGATTAATTGATCAAATGTTGGGGGTGATTAAGAAGTATGGATGATGAATACAATTGTCCTTTAGTTAATAGAAAAATTAATGAAAGTTATTGTTTGGAATATTGTGAAGCTGTTGATGGAATGTTGAAGATGGATATCATAAATGGTTTTAAAGGGACTAGAGAAGAGGCTCAAAGAATCTGTTATAATTGCCTTAATCATAAAGATGATTAACTAAACATTTGTATTTAATTTTAAGTTTTAAAAATCCGAGAATCTAAATAGCTTTATATAATTGTTGTTTTGGTATTTTAAATTAATTCAATTTCTTTTATATCTTTTATAAACACAGGGAAAACACCTTCTTTTTCCTTATATATTTCAGCTTTGCCATTATTTTTTATTATCTCTGGATTTTCTATATTTAATATGTCTTCTGGAGTTTCTCCAAGCCTTTCCTCTAAATAATTACTTGCATTTCCTACGATTATTGAACCATCTTTTAAAAATATTTTTATCCGCTTTTCTTCAAAGATAATATTATTTTTATTTAAAAATTCTTCAATGTTAGTCATTTGTTATTCATTCCTTTCGCAATATAACTATATCAATTACAAAATTTTTAAATTGAAGTAGAGCTGAAAATTATGTATTCATATTATTTAATTTATGGTAAAATAGTGTAAACACATCTGAATTAGAATATCACTTCATAATAAGTTTATCATTTCTCCAAAAGTTAATCCAATCTATAGAGGATTATATTCCTTTATTATATATAAATTTTTAAAGAATAATAAATATATATGGAGGTGATTTTACTGAAAAAATTAGAATTTGATAAAATAACGATAAAAACAAAACTGTATATAATGCTTATACTGCCGATTTCTTTTATATTGTTGGCAATCATTATCGATACTCCGACTAATATAGTAAATGGGATTTTCAAAATAATAGTTCATCCAGATATTCTCATAACAGATTACATTAAAGTTGGTGGACTAGGTGCTGCTTTAATTAATTCTGCTATTCTTACTTTAGTAAATATTTATATCATATGGAAACTTAAAATAAATATTAATGGCCCCGTTATATCGGCTATTTTTATAATTATGGGTTTTGCTTTTTTCGGGAAGAATATTTTTAACGTTTGGCCGATTTACATTGGAGGATATATTTACTCTAAATATCAGAAGACAAATTTTAAAAATGTCATATTGATTACTATGTTTGCAACTGCATTATCTCCTTTAGTAAATGAATTTGCATACGGTTTAAATCTTCCAATTCCTTTTGGTATATTATTAGGTATCTCTATTGGAATATTAGTTGGATTTATAATTCCTCCACTTTCAGCCCATATGATAAGAGTACATGACGGTTATAATTTATATAATATAGGATTTGCAGCGGGTTTTATTGGAACAGTAATTATGTCTATTATGAAAAGTTACGGCTTTATTGTAGAAAATAAGGTTATACTTTCTAATGAATACGATACGCTTTTAAAAGCATTTTTTACTATATTTTTCTTAATTTTAATTATATTAGGATTTTTATTTAACAATAGGAGTTTTAAGGGATATAAAAGGCTAATCGGTTTCACTGGAAGACTTATTACAGATTTTACTCAATTAACAGGCTTTGGGTTAACTTTAATTAATATGGGCTTAATGGGACTTATAGGGATACTTTATGTTATAATAGCAGGTGGAATAATTAATGGCCCCGTTATAGGTGGTTTATTAACTCTTGCAGGCTTTTCATCTTTTGGAAAACATCCTAAGAATTCTATACCGATTTTAATAGGGGTTTTAATTGGCAATTTTTTGATTACTAAAGAAGTATCAACAACTATTTTAGTAATTACTGGTTTGTTCGGAACTAGTATGGCTCCTATTGCAGGAACTTATGGCTATTTTGTAGGAATACTTGCTGGATTTATTCATTTATCTGTAGTAATGAATGTAGGCTATCTTCATGGAGGAATTAATTTATATAACAACGGTTTTTCAAGTGGTATTGTTGCTACTATACTAGTGCCAATTATTGATGCATTTAAAAAGGAGGATTAGCATATGAAACATGAGATAAAAAGAATATCAAAAATTCTTGACGAATTGATTACTTTTTGTTTTCTCCACGGTACTAATAATATGAATATAACTTTAGAAAATCATAAAGATTATTTTAAAATACATCTCGAAAGTGATAATATAGATTGTGATGACGTTAGAGTCCAAAAGCTCAAAGAATTTCTAGCCTATCCAAGACAATCGGAAGTAGAAGAATATTATTGGGAATTAGCTGGTGAATGTGATAATGACACAGAACTTACACTTGTAGGAATGATGGTTGATAGAGCAGAAGTAATATTTGACGGAACTTCTTTATCTATAACTTTGTATAGAAATAAATAAAAAAGTTTTGGATTAAAAAAATCAAAGTATAAATTAAGAGGGACATTTAATCCCTCATATTTTTTTATTCTTTATCCTTTCTATAAGGTTTTCTACTTTTTCTTTGATAATATCTCTTGTTTTTCTGAATTCTTCTATAGAGCCGCCAGAAGGATCTTCAAGCCCCCAATCTTCACTATAATCGCAAGGAATATAAGGACATACTACGCCGCAACCCATAGTTATTAAGATATCTATTTTTTCAGGTATATCTGATAAAAGTTTAGGATAGTGTTTACTCATATCGATTCCTACTTCTTCCATGACTTGAACTGCTTTAGGTTTAACCTCTGGATATTTTGAAGTTCCTGCCGAATATGCTTCTAATACGTCTTTACCTAAATGTTTTGCCCAAGCTTCTGCCATTTGTGATCGACAGGAATTATGAACACAAACAAAAGCAACTTTTTTCTTCACTAAAATTCCTCCTATTAAATATATTTAAATGTATTTTAATGCTAACATATTACAAATTTACAAGTCAATATAATAATATCTTATTAACATAGCATTAGTCACGGATACGTTTAAATAAGCGTAATATAATATTGCAGAATATAATTTTTCAGGAGGGATAATAATGGACATGAAAAAATATCCTTATTATGAACTTGCTAAAGCATATATTCCCTATCAAATAATGGGTAAAATATATTGTCCTGAAGAAGCGTTAAAGAAAGGAACTATTTTCCCTGAATTGTATATGCCATATAAACCTGTTAAGAAGTAATAATTTGGAGGTGTTTTTTGTGGATTCAAAACAATTAGATATGCTAAAGGAAATAATGGAAATATGCTTTTGCTTAACTGATATAAACTTATATCTTGATACTCATCCAAATGATGACAGAGCTGTAGCTCTTCATAATACTTTTTCAAAGAAATATAAAGAACTTACAAATATGTATAGCATGAAGTATGGGCCTCTAACCAATTATGATTTAAGTAAATATCCATGGGAATACACAAAAAGCCCTTGGCCATGGGAAATAGAATATTGATGGGAGGTTAAATTATGTGGATCTATGAAAAGAAACTGCAATATCCGGTTAGAGTAGACACCTGCAATCCAACTCTTGCAGCTATGATATTAGAGCAATTTGGAGGCCCAGATGGAGAACTTTCAGCAGGTATTAGATATCTAACTCAAAGATGGGCAATGCCTACAGATCAAGCAAAAGGTATTTTAACCGATATAGGCACTGAAGAACTAGCTCACTGGGAAATTATAGGAACTATCGTTTGGAAGCTTATAAAAAATGTTCCTATAAAAGATATAGAAGGTACTCCACTTGAAGCTCACTATGTAAATCATGGTAAGAGTCCATTTCCTCATGACGCGTCGGGATATGCTTGGACTGCTACATTTATACAGTCTAAAGACGATCCTATAGCAAATCTCCATGAGGATATGGCATCCGAGCAAAAAGCTAGGGCAACCTATGAATATCTAATCAATATTTGCGACGATCCTGGCGTTAAAGATGCTTTGAGATTCTTAAGAGAGAGAGAGATTGTTCATTTTCAAAGGTTTGGTGAAACATTAGATATTGTTCAAGAATGTTTGAATAGCAAGAAATATTATTAGAATTTCTTTGTAATTAAATAACCCCTTAAAGTAGATTATTGTTTTTCTACTTTAAGGGGTTTATCTGCATATATAATTTAAAGTTTCACATCACCAGCAACTACACTGTTTACTTGTTCACCAGATATTATAGGAATAGCAACTGTAACACAGTAGTCATCTGTTATAGCAGAAATGTAAGGTTTGGAAATATATAAGTTTCCTTTCATAACTTCTTTAAAATAAGGCCTATGAGCTAGGTTATCTATATCAACGGATATAGTAGAACCTTTTATATTTCCTTTAGAATCTAATACAACAACGACATCAAAGAGTTTATCATATTTTCTTTTCACATTATTAATAAACTCTTGTACTTCTTCTTCATTTTCCGGATTATTTAGCCTATATTCAACTGTTAAATCTTTTAATATTTTTTCAGCTTCTTTTATTCTATTTTCATCTTCCTTACTAATTTCATAATTTCCCTCAACTTCTGTGATAAATTCGATTAATTCTTTCGACATATTAGTTAAATTTTCTACTGTTTTAGAAATTCCCTTAACTAAATTTACTTCTTCTTGAGTAGAAGCATTTATTTCTTCCATTCCTGCTGCAGTTTGTTGTGTAACAGCAGATATTTCTTCCATAAGTTCATCTACTTTACGAGCATTTGAAATACCACTTTCTGATAGTTTCAATATTTCTTTTGTAGAATTTAAAGTAACATCAGATGTCTGTTCAACTTTATTGAACAGTTCTTTAAATTCTTCAGCATATTGAACGTTTTTTTCCATATCTGTAACCTGCATTTCAATATGTTTAGATATACGATCTATTTTTTGAGATATATCTTCTATTATTTGTCTTATTTTAGATGCAGATTTTTCAGATTCCTCTGCTAATTTTCTAATTTCTTCGGCTACTACTGCAAACCCTTTACCTACTTCTCCTGCTCTTGCTGCTTCTATTGCGGCATTTAATGCTAAAAGATTTGTTTGTTCACTTATTCCACTTACTATAGCTATTATGTCTTTTATTTTTTTAGCATTATGATTTAGATTTTCTATTTCAACGGCAAGTTCAATATTGTTTTTTTCGCTGTTTTCTAAATTGTCAATTAATCCTTCAAGTTTTTCTCCAGATTCATTTATCTTTTCTTTCATTTCTTTTGTTATAGAATATGTGTCTTTAGCGAAGTTAGCAATCGTTTGAGAACTTTCAACAATCTGCATAGTACTATTCTTGGTATTCATAGCTCTTTCTGCTTGAAGTTCAAGCCCTTGAGAAATCTCATTTATAGTTGTCGATATTTCTTCAATAGATTGACTTAATACTTCATAATCTTTTGATATATTCCAAGAATAAGTAGAAACTTTATCTAAAGCAACCAATGTTTTTCCTACTAGTCTTCTAATATTAGCTATCATATTATTTAATGATATTACAAATCCATTGAGCATTTTATCATAATTATTTTTTATAGTTTGAGTAAGACTTCCTTGTGTTATTCTATTTAATAACTCGCTAGATTTTGTAATATACACACTTTGAAATTTTTTTATCAAAAGTGTGAATATATAAGGAATTATTAAAGATACTGCAAATAATATGATAATTTTAAATTCTGTTAATTCTGCAATATAGTTGTTGCCTGTTAATATCCAAGGCATAGTCATACCTAATATAAAAACTATGAATATTATAATAAAAAATTTTAATTTCATTAAAAATCCTCCTTCCTATTATAACTAACAATTCGACTTTTTTCTAAAAATTCCTGTAAAAAAATACTTTTTGTTATTTTAGCAATAATCAAGTTGGACTATTTTGTAGTATTTATTGTGAATATTTATGAATGTTTTTGATATAATAGAATAAAATTGACAATTTCTTTTATATATTGTAATATTAAAATATATAGATAGAATGAGGTGATGACTTATAAAAGAAATAGCAAATCAAATTGAAGAGTTAACTAAAAAAGCTGATATATTAAAAGCAATTGCGCATCCAATAAGATTATGTATAGTTAAAGGACTTCTAGATGAAGAAGGATGTAATGTAACTAAAATGCAAAGTTGTTTAAATATGCCTCAATCAACAATATCTCAACATTTAGCGAAATTAAAAGCGGCTGGTGTTGTCGAAGGTAGAAGGCATGGTGTAGAGATTAAATACTATTTAATTAATGAAGATGTCAGAAAAATTTTAAAAGTTATATTTTAATTTGTTTTTATGCTCAATTTTGTATTTTTTTTAACAATATAATTTAATTATTAATATATATTAATTAAAAGATTAATAAGGAGGAATTTTTATGTCAAAGAAAGTTTTAATTGTAGGTGGTGTAGCTGGAGGAGCATCTACGGCTGCAAGACTTAGGAGACTCGACGAAAAGATTGAAATTATCATGTTTGAAAAGGGGGAACATATTTCATTTGCAAATTGTGGTCTACCTTATTATATTGGTGGCACGATTGAAGAGAGAGATGCTCTGTTAGTTCAGACTCCAGAAAAAATGAGATCAAGATTTAATATCGATGTGAGGGTAAAAAATGAAGTATTATCAATAGATAGGGAAAAGAAAGAAGTAAAAGTTAAAGATTTAGACAGCGGAAAAATATATAAAGAAACATATGATTATCTAGTGTTGTCTCCGGGTGCTAGTCCGATTAAACCACCAATTCCAGGCATTGACTCACCTAATATATTTACTTTAAGAAATATACCGGATACAGATGCAATAAAAGAATATTTGGATAATAAAAAGCCTAAACGTGCAGTAGTTGTTGGCGGCGGATTTATCGGTATAGAGATGGCAGAAAATCTTTATGATAGAGGTTTGAATGTCTCTATTGTAGAAATGGCAGATCAAGTTATGGGGCCTATTGATTTTGATATGGCTCAAATTGTACACCAGCATATTAAATCTAAAGGTGTAAAATTATATTTAAAAGATGGGGTTAAAGAATTTGAATATAAAGATGGTGTAACTAGAGTAACGCTTCAAAGCGGCAAGACTCTAGATGCTGATATAGTAATACTTGCAATTGGAGTAAGAGCGGACAGTAAATTAGCTGTAGATTGCGGACTCGAGGTTAACCAAAGGGGCGGAATAGTTGTTGATGAGTATTTAAGAACATCAGATAAAAACATCTTTGCTATAGGAGATGCGATTGAAGTAGTTGACTTTGTAAATGGTTCTAAAACCATGATACCATTAGCCGGGCCTGCAAATAAACAGGGTAGAATAGTGGCAAATAATATTGTAGGTAGATCAGAAAAGTATAAAGGGACACAGGGTACTTCAATAGCAAAAGTATTCGATTTAACGGTTGCTTCGACTGGTAATAATGAGAAATTATTAAATAGAATGGGCAAAAAGTATGGTAAAGATTACAAAATAGCTCTTATACATTCAAAATCACATGCGGGATATTATCCTGGGGCAATACCAATGACTATTAAATTAATATTTAACTTAAAAGGTAAAATATTAGGTGCTCAAATTGTAGGATATGACGGAGTAGACAAGAGAATAGATGTTATTGCATCTGCAATAAGATTTGGAGGTACAGTTTACGATCTTAAGGAATTAGAACTTGCTTATGCACCGCCTTATTCATCAGCAAAAGACCCTGTGAACATGGCAGGATTTACGGCAGAGAATATACTAAAGAGAGATGTAGATGTTATTATGTGCAACGAGTTAGAAAAATTGGATAAAAATGAAGTAATTATTCTTGATGTTAGAGAGGAAATTGAAAGGGAATTAGGATATATTGAAGGTTCGATTAATATACCATTAGACGAATTGAGAGACAGATTAAATGAATTAGATAAGGAAAAATTAATAATACCATATTGTGCTATAGGACTTAGAGGATATTTAGCTGCGAGGATTTTGAAGCAAAATGGCTTCAAGAAAGTTAAGAATTTAAGTGGCGGATATACAACTTATAGTTGTATCTTTTGTCAAGATGAAGATGGGGCTTCAAAATGTGGAGGTGCTACCTGTGATTCCAATGTAGATTTCAATGAGGGTGGAGATGTAGAAGAAATAGATGTAAATAAGTTGGAAGGAAAAACTATAAAATTAAATGCTTGTGGACTTCAATGTCCGGGGCCAATAATGCAAGTATATGAGAGAATGAAGACATTAGAAAATGGAGATATTCTAGAAGTAACTGCAACAGATCCCGGATTTATAAATGATATAAATACTTGGTGCAGGCGAACTGGTAATACTTTGATAAAGACTGAAAAAAGGCCAAAAGAGTTTGTAGCTTTTATTAGAAAGGGTACAGGTGGGAAAATTACTGTTAAAGATAATAACAATAGTAACATAGTACAGACTACAAATGATGGTAAGACGATAGTTGTATTTAGTGGAGATTTAGATAAGGCAATAGCTTCATTTATAATTGCAAATGGAGCGGCTGCTATGGGAAGGAAAGTTACGATGTTCTTTACATTCTGGGGACTTAATATATTAAGAAAACCAGAAAAAGTAAAAGTTCAAAAAGGTTTTATGGATAAGATGTTTAGTATGATGATGCCGAGAGGAAGTAAAAAGCTGAAGCTATCACAGATGAACATGATGGGCATGGGAGCAAAAATGATAAGAAATGTAATGAAGAGGAAAAATATTTCTTCATTAGAGGAATTAATCGAACAAGCTAAAAATCAAGGTGTAAGATTAGTTGCATGTAATATGTCAATGGATGTGATGGGAATAACTAAAGAGGAATTAATAGATGGGGTAGAAATAGGAGGAGTAGCAAGTTATTTAGGAGCAGCTGAAGAATCGAATGTCAACTTATTTATCTAAAAAAGAGGGACATTGTTCCCTCTTTTGTTTTAAAAAGTTGTTTAAATATTTTGCAGGCGGGTATCAATAAATCGGACGAAAAAATGTTGTAGGGGGTTATATAAGTATGAATGCAATGACAGCATCAAATTTACGTTCAGCATATGGTGGAGAAAGTCAAGCTCATATGAGATATAAAGTATGGGCAGCTAAAGCAGAAGATGAAGGGTTTAATAATGTAGCAAGATTATTTAGAGCAGTATCATTTGCTGAAGAAATTCATGCTACAAGTCATTTTAAGGCTTTAAAAGATGAGAAAGGCGATTTTTCAGTTACAGCGGGAGCTGGATTCGGATTAGGAAGTACTTCAGAAAACTTACAAGGAGCTATAGCTGGAGAAAATTTTGAAGTTGAGCAGATGTATCCTGCTTTTATAGAAGTAGCAAAAATGCAAGGAGAGAAAAAAGCTACAATTTCAATGAAATATGCATATGAAGCAGAAAAAACACATGCCGCTCTTTTCACTAAGGCAAAAGAATCTGTAGATTCTGGTAAAGATGTAGAATTCGGCGATTTACATGTATGTGAAATTTGCGGTTATACTGTAGAAGGAGAAACTCCTGAAAAATGTCCTATTTGTGGAGCTAAATCCGAAAAATTTAGGACTTTCAGTAAATAATAGAAAATAACATAAATATTTTAAAAGCATCCCTGTTTGGGATGTTTTTAATTTTTTTAATAATCTAAATAAAAAAATAAAGGGAAAAAACGATATCTTGTAGAATAAATAAGTTAGTCAAAAAACGAGCGAAGGTGATAGTATGGTTATAAAAGATATAGAACAATTTATAAATCAAATTAAATCTGTTCTCTCATGTAAGATTGTTGCAGATGAAAACGGTAGCATTCAAGAGATACATATACTTTCAGATACAAAAAGAAGTCCAAAACAAGTTTCTAGAGATGTTCAATCAGGTTTAATATCAAGATTTGGATTAGATATAGATCATAAAAAGATAAGTATTGCTCAAATTGATGAAAAAGTAGCTGAAAATAAGGATTTTAGATTAAAACTCAAGACGATTGAATTCTCGACATTAGGGACAAAAGTATTTATTAAGGTTATATTAGAAAAAGATGAAGAGGTTTTTGAAGGAGAAATATCAGGAATAAATACTGTTTCAAATTCTCAAAGGCTTTTAGGAACTGCTGCATTAAAGGCAGTTGAGAAATTTTTAGGAACTGAAGACAATTTCATACTTGAAGATATAAAAACTATTGAATTAGCAGGACGAGAGGTTGTAGTATCAGCTGTTACTTTTGTTACTAACAATTATGAAAAACTATTATCAGGTTGTGCTTTTGTCAATAGGGATAAAAAAGAAGCAGTAGTAAAGGCAACATTAGATGCAATAAATAGAAGTATTATTAGACATTATAGTGGTAATTAGGCCGGCTAACTTAATTTATTTAAACAATTTTTTTTAGCGAAGCGAGTATAGCCTGTTGGATTAGCGAACCAACAGAGTATATGCTTAAAAGGGGGCTATATTCGATGAAAAAAGTATTAATGGTATTAACAAGCTTATTAGCTTTAATATTAGCAAGTGGGGCAAACTTTTCTTGGTTATAATGTATAATTAGCTTTTGTAATATAGAGCCGGCCTAATGATAAAAAGGAGGATAATATGGGCAATATACCTAGGAAATTAAGGTGTTATATAACATTTTTGTTTTTTGTTTCTGCTATAGTTCTTTATTTATTGTTTATAAACAATAGTTATTTTGATTTGCAATTTTTAATAACTTTTATTTTACTATCAATAATAGCGGAATCCTTACCCATACCTTTACCTAATGAAGGAGCAGTATCAGTTGGTTTTGCTATAAGTTTAGCTTCTATAATAATAGGAGGTCCATTGACTGGTGCTTTAGTAACGGCTTTTGGTTTTTTATTTAGAATAGTAAAATTGCCAGGTAGAGGGTATATACACTTACTTAATACTCCAATATATAAGACTATATTTAATGTTTCACAAATGATTATTGTGATTGGATTAGCAGGTATTGTCTATACAAAGACAGGTGGAATTGTTGGAAGTGGTGGTTTTATAACTGTACCTATTCCTATTTTATCGGCTGTACTTGTATATATTATTCTTAACACTATAATAATAGCTAATTTAATGTCAATATTAAGTGGACAGAACTTTATTAAAATGTGGATAAAAAATATAAAGGATCTTGTACCTAATGCTATTGCAGTTGGTGCATTAGGGTTGATAATTGCTTTAGCATATTTTAAATTAGGTGCATTTGCAGTAGTGATATTCTTTGGACCATTATTACTAGCTAGACATTCATATAAACTATATATGGATATGAAGCATGTTTATATGGAGACTATTCAGGCTCTTACAAATGCGATGGAAGCAAAAGATGCCTATACTAGCGGACATGCTGAAAGAGTAGGTAAATATGCAGTTAAGTTAGCTAGGGCATTAAATCTTTCAGATAGAAGAATAGAGAACATAAAAAATGCAGCAATTTTGCATGATATAGGGAAAATAGGTATTGATGATCAAATATTAAGAAAACCAGGAAAGCTTACTTATGAAGAATATGAAAAAATAAAAAAGCACCCATCAATAGGTGCTGAAATATTAAAGGAAGTTAACTTCTTAAAAGAAGTTTCAAGTATAGTAAGACATCATCATGAAAGATATGACGGGAAAGGATATCCCGATGGACTCAAAGAAGACGAAATACCTGTAGAAGCAGCAATCCTTGCAATAGCGGATGTATATGATGCAATGACATCTGATAGACCTTATAGAAAAGCGTTAACAAAGGAAGTAGCGCTTAGTGAGATTGAAAAAAATGCTGGGACACAATTTAATCCGGAATTTGCTAAAATGTTTGTTAAGGTAATGAGAAACGAAGGTGAGAAGGAGATGCTAACTAATGTTAATTGAATCAATGGCAACTTCTCTAGTTGTAGGTAAGGTTAGAGGTGGGAAATTAGAAAATATCGGGAAAGTACAGATTAGAGGTTGGTATTTTTTTGTTTTAGGTTTTATTATTGAATTTACAAGTGTATATTTAAAAATGAAAAATATTGGAATAATAAGTACTTTTATTAATAAGTATTTTATTTATGTACATAGTCTATCTTATATATTGATTTTTATTGGTCTTATACTTAATTTTAAAAATAAATCCATGATATTAGTTTTTATTGGAACACTTCTCAATTTCATAGTCATCGTCGCAAATGGTGGTAGAATGCCTGTATCACCTGAAGGATTAAAAACAGCAGGCTTAATATCTAATTTAGAAATGTTGAAGAACGATATGATTATAACACATACATTAATAACTGACTCTACCAAATTATCTATTTTAGGAGACATTATACCATTATCAAAGCCATATCCATTTCCTAAAATGATAAGTATAGGAGATATTTTTTTAGGTCTTGGAATATTTTGCTTTATACAAGGTGCTATGACTAAAAAAGGGATTTTTTTAAGAAAAAGCAAAATGATAAGATTTGAATACAAAAAAAGATAATAATAGGGAGTAGAGATACTCTCTTTTTTTAATTTTATAGAAATGTATAACATAGCTTCTATTGTAAATAATATAAATAAAAGTGTATGTGTATTTTGAGAGGATGAAAGATTTGCTTGTAAGACTTTTTATAATAGCTATAACTCCTGCAATATCGATTGCATATGCAGTTTATCTTAGTGATAGATATGACAGAGAACCAATATCTCTTTTATTAAAAACATTTATATTTGGAGCATTATCCGTAATTCCGACTATTATAGTAGAAAGATTTTTAGCTTCTTTTAATTTTTTTACTGGAATACCAAGTGCAATTTATACAGCATTTCTAGTTGCGGGTTTTACAGAGGAGTTTTTCAAGAGAGAGGTAGTATTAAGGTTTGTATATAATAGCAAACATTTTGATGAAAAACTTGATGGTATTGTATATTCCATATTTTCGGCTTTGGGTTTTGCTACTGTCGAAAATGTTATGTATGTAGTTTTTAGGTTTAGTTATAATTCTTATGTCGGCTTATATAGAGGAATACTTTCCGTACCGGCTCATGCGATTTTTGCAGTAACTATGGGGTATTATCTTTCAATATCAAAGTTTACAAGTAGTTTAACAGAAAAAGAATTAAATCTAAAAAAATCTTTGTTTATACCAATTATTACTCACGGTATATTTGATTTTATGTTGATGTCTAGAATATTAATTTTAGCGGTGTTATTTATTCCGTATTTAATATATATTTGGAAAAATAGTCAAATTAAATTAAATAAATATATAATTGAATCGGGAGAAAGATTTAGTAAAATAAATAAAAAAAATAATTTAATTAACAAACGGGAATAAAAGGTTTAAAATATAATTATAAAGAATAAAAACAGTAAAGGTGGGCTACATGAAAAGGAAAAGATTAATTCTAAGTATCTCTATATTTTTTTTATTTATTTTTCTTTTTTTAGCAGGGTATATTGCAGATAAATATGAGACAAGCCCTAAAAAAAAGATTATATATCATAAAAAGCCTGATGAAATATTAGAAAAACAGCTTAAGCAAAATTATAAAGTTCAAGCGACTATTGTAGCGACAGGGGATATAATGTTCCATACTCCTCAAATAAAAAGTGCATTAGATGTAAAAAGTGGAACATATAATTTTGATGATATGTTTAAATCGGTAAAAAAATATATTGAGAGTGCAGATTTAGCTATAGGCAATTTTGAAACAGTAACAGCAGGCCCAGAACACAGGTTTAGAGGTTATCCTACTTTTAATACTCCAAAATCAGCTATAAAGACGCTTAAAGATATAGGCTTTGACGTTTTATCAACAGCAAATAACCATAGTTTAGATGTAGGAAGGGAAGGGCTAATTGAAACAATAGAAAATATACACGAATTTGGTTTAAAAAATGTTGGTACATATAAAAATGCTGAAAAAAAATTACTTATTGAAGATGTTAAAGGTATTAAAGTTGCTATCATGTCATATACCTATGGTTGTAACGGTCTTGAATCGAGACTGACAAAAGAAGAATTAGAATATATGGTTAACTTTATAGATGAAGATAAGATTAAAGATGATATAAAAATTGCAAAAAAACAAGCAGATATTGTAGTAATATTTATTCATTGGGGCAATGAATATCAGAGAGAGCCATCTGAATTTCAAGTTTCATTAGCACAAAAGATGTTTGAGTGGGGAGCAGATATTATATTAGGCAGCCATCCTCATGTTATACAGAAAGCTGAATTTAAAAAAATAGATGGGCAAGTAAAATATGTAATATATTCAATGGGCAACTTTATTTCCAATCAAAGATATGAAACTGTAAAAAACAGATATACTGAAGATGGGGTAATAGTTAAAATCCATTTAGAAAAAGATTTAACACAAAATAGTACGAAAATTAAAGAAGTAGAATATATTCCTACTTGGGTAAATAGATATGTTTCTGATGGGAAATACAAATATGAGATTTTACCGACAATTGATTATTTAAATGGAAAATCAGAAGGAATTTCTGAAAATTTGTTAAATAAGTTAAAAGTATCTTATAAAGCTACAATGGGGATAATCAATCAGAATAAACAACAGTAGAACATTATGCCCAAAATATTGTTTATATATTTATATTAAATAGTATATATTGTATAATTTTATTTAGGTAGAAAAATAATCCAGGGGTGTTAAAATGCATTTTTTAAAGGAACTATTTATGAATATTAGGATAAGAGATATTATAGATATTGCTATAGTGGCTTTTGCTTTTTATAAGTTTTTTATGCTTATTAGAGAGACGCGAGCAGAACAGTTAATTAAAGGTATTTTAGTTTTACTGGTTATTACGAAAATAAGTGAATGGCTGCAATTATTTACAATAAATTGGATTCTTGAGAAGACCATGACAGTTGGAGTAATAGCTCTTTTGATAGTTTTCCAACCAGAATTAAGAAGAGCATTAGAATATATTGGCAGAAGCAGATTTTTAATGAAGACGATTATTGAAGTAGAAGATGAAAATATTCGCAATGTTATAAACGAGATATTAGAGGCTGTGGCGTCTTTATCAAGACAAAAAATAGGAGCATTAATAGTATTAGAAAGGACAACGGGTTTAAATGAAGTAGTAGAAACAGGTACCCTAATTAATGGAAAGGTATCGAGTGGTCTTTTAATTAATATTTTTATACCCAATACTCCATTGCATGATGGAGCAGTAATAATAAAAGACGATATTATAAAGGCTGCCGGCTGCTTTTTGCCATTAACTGAAAATATGAATCTCAGCAAAGAATTAGGTACAAGACATAGAGCCGCATTAGGGATAACTGAAAAATCGGATTCTTTGGCTATAATAGTTTCAGAAGAAACAGGTGTTATATCGATAGCTGATAATGGCAAACTTTCTCGTTATATTGATATTAAAACGTTAGAAAAGATATTAGAAGATGTTTATATTACTAATGAAATGAGACGAGGACTATTTGTTAGATGGAGGATAAAAAATGGCGAGAAGCAAGAATAGAAATATTACTATAAAAATAATAGCTGTTTTTTTCGCAGTTATATTGTGGACTTATGTTATGAGTGATGTAAATCCTAAAATAACAAAAGAAATTGAAAATATAAAAGTAGAATTAGTAAATCTTGATGCTCTGCAGATTTCAGGGATAACTCTTATGGAACCTAAAGAAGTAACAGTAAAAGTTAAACTATCTGGTAGAAGAAAAGAATTAATAGATATAACTGCAGATGATATAATAGCACAGGCTGATTTAAGTGGATATAAAGAAGGGTCTCACAGAGTTGATATTGAAGTGAGAACTCATGATAGTAGAATAGAAATAGAAGATTATTATCCTAAACAAGTTGTTTTTAAGTTTGATAAAATTGTTCAGAAACAAAAGCATGTTATATTGAGATTAACAGGGAAAGAGGGCATAGGATATAGTGCAGGAAAGGGAGTAGTAAAGCCAAGCACAGTTTACATCAAAGGACCGAGGACATGGGTTAATTCAGTAACAAATGTTATTGCATATGTCAATTTAAATAATTCAACAGAGGACATAATTACAAGTGTACCTTTGAAAGCTGTAAATGATAGAGGTAAAGAGGTAGAAGGAGTCATTAAAGAACCAAAAATTGTAGATGTAAAAATACCTATATTAAAAGTTAAGGATGTTCCAATTAAACCGCAAATTACAGGAACTCCTTTGATAGGATATGAAATAATAAATGTTATTTCAGAACCTGACCATGTGAAAATTAGAGGGCCAGAAGAAATAATAAAAGATATAAAAGAAATAGAGACAGAGCCGGTAAGTGCTGATTATGTTGCAAAAAGTATAAGCAAAATAACACCATTAATTTTACCTGATGGTATTGAAGTAGTTGACGGGAATGATTCAGTAAACGTTAAAGTAGAAATTGAGAAGAAAGTTGAAAAGACATTAGAGTTTAATATAGATGATATTGATTTTACCAATTTAGATACAGAATTGGAAATAGACAAAGATAAATCGGATAAAAAGTTAACAGTTACTGTTACAGCCGTTGAAAGCATTATAAATGCATTAACTAAAAATGACATAAAAATAAGTGCTAATCTTGATAATTTAAAAGAAGGAGTTCACAATGTAGACATAAAGATAAAAAAGCCTTCTAAAGTAGGAATAGTAAAATTAAACCCAAAAATTTTTAAAATATATTTAAAGAAGAAAACAGATGAGAATTTGACTCTTTAGACATGAGGTGGGCTGATTTGAGAAGGGAATTAGAAGTTATACTTGATTCTACCTACGATGCGATGATTGCAGTAGATAAGCATGGAATAATAACTTTGTTTAATAAAGCTGCTGAAAGATTAACGGGCATTGATAGTAAATATGCTTTAGGAAAGTCGGTAAAGGAAGTCATATTAAATACAAGGCTTGTGCATATATTGGAAACTGGAGATTATGAATTAAATAGACAGCAAGATTTGGGTAATATAAAAATAATTACTAACAGGATGCCAGTAAAAGATGAAAATGGAGAAATAATAGGGGCTGTGGCTGTTTTTAGAGATGTTACAGATATATTAGATTTAGCAACACAGATAACGAATTTAAAAGAAATACAGAGTATGCTCGAAGCTATTTTCAACTCTACACAAGATGCTATTTCAGTAGTAGACCAAAATGGGATAAATGTTATGGTAAATCCTGCATATACCGAGCTTACTGGTTTGAGAGAAGAAGATATATTAGGAAAACCTGCTACTATAGATTTGGTAGAGGGACAGAGTGTTCATATGGAGGTATTAGCTACTAAAAAGCCTATAAGAAACGCTAGATTAATAGTAGGTCCAAATAAAAGAGAGGTAATAGCTACGGCTGCACCAATTATAGTTGATGGGGAATTAAGAGGTAGTGTTGGAGTTTTACGTGATGTATCCGAAATCATAAAGCTAAATAAAGAACTGAATGCAGCTAAACAGATAATTAGAAAGTTGGAAGCTAAATATACTTTTGATGATATTATTGGGCAAAATGAATTGATACTTAAGGCGATTGAAAAAGCTAAAAAGGCAGCAAATACCCCAGCTACAGTTATATTAAGAGGTGAAAGTGGTACAGGTAAAGAGCTATTTGCTCATGCAATCCATAATGAAAGCGATAGAAAATTTAGTCAATTTGTTAGAGTTAATTGTGCTGCTTTAAGCGAGAATTTACTTGAAAGTGAATTATTTGGATATGAAGAAGGAGCCTTTACAGGAGCCAAAAAAGGTGGTAAAAAGGGGCTATTTGAGCAGGCAAACGGAGGTACTATCTTTTTAGATGAAATTGGAGATATAAGTTTAAATACACAGGCTAAACTTTTAAGAGTTTTACAGGAAAAGGAGATTGTAAGAGTAGGAGGTACAAAACCTATACCAATAGATGTTAGAATAATCACTGCTACAAATTTAGATTTAGAGAAGGCTGTGGAAGAAGGGAAATTCAGAGAAGATTTATATTATAGATTAAATTTTATACCAATTAACATTCCGGCATTACGTTATAGAAAAGATGATATATATCCTTTAGTTATACACTTTATTAAAAAATTTAATCAGGAGTACGGCAGAAGGATTAATGATATAACAAAAGAAGCATTAGACATTTTAAAAAAACACGATTGGCCAGGGAATGTTAGAGAATTAGAAAATGTTATTGGTAGGGCAATAATAAACATGAAACATTGTGAGAATGTTATTGATGTTAAGCATATACCATTGATAGATTCTTATATTAAATACGACAGACAAAATTTAGTCCAAACAGAAGATATTAATGATTTAGAAGATATTACATTAGAAGAAGCTGTATCAAAATTAGAAAAAGAATTAATAACTAAAACTCTTAAAAAATATAAAAATAATAAAACTAAAACGGCGAGAGCTTTAGGGATTTCTATTAGAAGTTTATACTATAAAATGGAAAAATACAACATAAATTAGTATGCAAAAAATTGCAGAACAAATGGACTGTGCAAAAAAATGCATGCAAAATTTTGCGCAATAAAATTATGATAGAATAAATAAAAGCTATAGAGATTAAACCTTTATAGCTTTTATTTATGTTAAATGAATTATTTCAGCTTTTATTTCTAAAAGATTCTTTCAACATTATAGTTGGCATATATATTGCATACAATAAACGTTAGAAAAAATATAGGGGTGAAATGATGGAAAGGAAATATGTACTTGCTATTAATCCTGGTTCAACTTCAACAAAAGTTGCTGTTTATCAGGGGAAGGAAAAGGTTATCCTAAAGAAGATTGAGCACAGCGCAAGTGATTTGGAAAAATTCGACAAAATAACAGACCAGTACGAATATAGACTTAAACTTATAATGGACTGGCTAGAGGAAGTGGGAATTAAAACTTCATCTTTAGTTGCTGTTGTAGGTAGAGGAGGACTACTTCGTCCGATGCCTGGGGGAACATATTTAGTAACAGAGAAGATGATTAAAGATTTAAAGGCAGGAGTACAAGGGGAACATGCTTCAAATTTAGGTGGAATGTTAGCGAAAGGGATAGCAGATAAGGAAGGGATTAAAGCATACATAGTAGACCCTGTTGCGGTTGATGAATTCGATGACATAGCTAGGATTTCAGGTATGCCCGAAATACCGAGAAGATCATTGTTACATGCATTAAATATTAAAGCAGTATCATATAGAGCGGCTGAAGAATTAGGTGAGGAACTAAAAAATTTGAACTTAATAGTTGCTCATCTGGGCGGAGGTATATCAGTAGCACCTGTTAAAAAAGGTAAAATTGTCGATGTGAATAATGCGAATGAAATGGGACCTTTTTCACCGGAAAGGACAGGAGGACTTCCTGTAGGCGATTTGATAAAGATGTGTTATTCTGGAAAATATACTTACAAGGAAATTAAAAATAAACTTAGAGGTAAAGGCGGATTAGTAGGGTATCTAGGAACTAATGATGCAAAAGAAGTAACTCTTATGGTTAAAAATGGGGATAAGAAGGCAAAATTAATATTCGATGCGATGGCATATCAAATTGGAAAAGAAATAGGAGCTATGGCGACTGTTTTAGAGGGTAAGGTCGATAGAATTATTTTAACAGGAGGATTAGCATATTCTGATTTATTAACAGATTACATTAAGAGAATGGTTGAGTTTATAGCACCTGTTATTGTTTATCCGGGTGAGGATGAGATGGAAGCATTAAATGGTGGAGTTTTAAGGGTGCTTTCGGGTAAAGAGAAAGAGAAAATATATGAGAACGAGGTGAGAATAGATGATTAGAGGTTTTGAAGATGTTTTGAGATTAGCTAAAGAAAGAGGGCCTAAAACTATTTCAGTAGCAGCTGCACAAGATAAGGAAGTTCTTATTGCAATTAAACAGGCTAAAGAAATGGGAATAGCTGATGCGATATTAGTTGGTGATAAAGAGAGAATAACTCAAATAGCTGATGAAATTGGAATGAATTTAAATGATTTTGAAGTAATAGACTTAAAAGATTTAAAAGAAGCTTCAAGAAAGGCTGTTGAGCTTGTAAGCAGTGGCAAGGCTCATATGGTAATGAAAGGGTTAGTGGATACTTCAATAATATTAAGGGCTGTATTAGATGAAGAAATAGGACTTAGAACAGGTAAAGTATTAAGTCATGTTGCAGTATTTGATGTAGAAACTTACGATAAGATTTTATTTGTAACAGATGCGGCTATGAATATAGCTCCAAATTTGGAGCAGAAGAAACAAATCATTGAAAATGCAGTATTTGTAGCTCATTCATTAGATATCGAAAATCCAAAGGTAGCAGTAGTTTGTGCAAAAGAGAAAGTAAATCCTAAAATGCCTGCTACTGTTGATGCAGAAAAACTAGAAGAAATGAACAAAAATGGTGAGATTACAGGCTGTATTGTTGGAGGACCTTTTGCATTAGACAATGCTATATCAAAAGAAGCCGCTAAACATAAAGGAATAGAACATCCTGTGGCTGGAGATGCTGATATATTGTTAATGCCGTATATTGAAGCAGGTAATGTGCTTTATAAATCTTTAGTATTCTTATCAAAGGCTCAAAATGCAGGTGTGATTGTAGGTGCAAAAGCTCCTGTAGTTTTAACTTCAAGAGCTGATAGTGATAGTGCTAAACTAAATTCAATTGCTCTTGGCGTTTTAATGGCTACTAACAAATAGAAAGGAGAGAAAATATGAGTGAAGTATTTAGATTGCTTATTATAAATCCTGGTTCTACTTCTACCAAAATAGCGATTTATGATAATGAAAAGCCGGTTTTAGAAGAGACTTTAAGACATTCTACTGAAGAATTATCAAAGTATAGTAAAATATATGACCAATATGAATTTAGAAAAAACATTATACTTGAAACATTAAATGAAAAGGGCATTAATTTAACTAAATTAAGTGCTGTAGTTGGCAGAGGTGGATTACTTAAGCCTATAGCTGGTGGAACTTATAAAGTAAACGAAAGAATGCTTGAAGATTTAAAAGTTGGTGTTCTTGGCGAACACGCTTCAAACTTGGGCGGTATTTTAGCACATGAGATAGCCTCCCAGTTAAATATACCAGCATTTATAGTTGACCCGGTTGTTGTTGATGAAATGGAAGAAGTGGCTAGGATATCGGGTATGCCAGAATTAGAAAGAAAGAGTATTTTTCATGCATTAAATCAAAAGGCTGTAGCTAGAAGGGCAGCAAAAGAATTGGGAAAAGCTTACAATGAAGTTAACTTAATAGTAGCTCATTTAGGCGGAGGAATTTCTGTAGGGGCTCATAAAAATGGCAGAGTTATAGATGTTAATAATGCATTAGATGGTGAAGGTCCATTCTCACCGGAAAGAACAGGAGGACTTCCAGTAGGAGATTTAGTTAAACTTTGTTTTTCAGGTAAGTATACATTAGCTGACATGAAGAAGAAGATAAAGGGTAATGGTGGTTTAGTTGCATATCTTGGAACAAATGATGCTAGAGAAGTAGTTAAAATGATAGAAAATGGGGATAAAAAGGCAGAATTAGTGTATAAAGCTATGGCTTACCAAGTTGCTAAAGAAATAGGAAGTTTAGCTGCTGTATTAGAGGGTAAAGTTGATGGAATAATACTAACAGGCGGTATAGCTTATGATAAGAGATTTACGAAGTGGATTATAGATAGGGTAAGCTTTATCTCTAAAGTATTTGTATATCCAGGCGAAGATGAAATGATAGCTCTAGCAGAAGGTGGATTAAGAGTATTAAGAGGAGAAGAAGAAGCAAAGGTATATAATTAGAGGTGAATTTTATGCTAAATGATAATAGAATTAGAATTATAACAGGGCATTATGGAAGTGGTAAGACAGAGTTCGCAGTAAATTATGCGGCCAAATTAGCTAAAAGTGGGAAAAAAGTCGCATTAGCTGACTTAGATGTTGTTAATCCATATTTTAGAAGTAGAGAGAAAGAAAATTTATTATCTGAAATGGGTATTAAGGTAATAGGAAGTTCAATCAAAGCCCATGCGGCAGATGTACCTGCCGTATCTGCTGAAATTTTTGCTCCATTACAAGATGAAAGCTATGATGTAGTACTAGATGTAGGTGGAGACCCTGTTGGTGCTAGAGTTCTTGGAAGATATTATAATTATTTCAAAGAAGGAAAATATGATATGTTCTTTGTAATAAATGCCAATAGACCTGAAACTCAAGAAGTAGAAAATACTATAAAGTACTTGAAGGAAATTGAAAGAGTTTCAAGAGCAAAAGTAACAGGACTTATTAATAATACACATTTACTTAAAAGTACTACTGTAGAAGATGTTCTAAAGGGTCAGAAATTAGCAGAAGAAGTATCGAAAAAATTGAATATTCCAATTAAATATATATCTGTTTTAGAACATGTTGCTAGAGAGCTTCCGTCAAATCTTGAAGGTGAAATTTTCCCAATAACGCTTTATATGAGGGAAGAATGGATGCTCTAATTGCACTATGTGCAATCGAATTAAAAATGTAAAATTGAAAATGTAAAATTAATATTTAATATATCTAAAGATTTTATAAGTTCAATAATTTTACATTTTAAATTTTCAATTTTAAATTTTCAATTTTAAATTTAAAAATGGGAGGGTTGTAAATGGCTAAAGCTAGAGGAAAGGTAACATTCAAGGAAGATTTATGTAAAGGTTGTGAATTATGTACAACTGCATGTCCAGTTAATATTGTTGTGATGAACAAAGAAAAGATTAACATTAAAGGTTACCACCCAGCTACAGTTATCGAAATGGATAAGTGTATAGGTTGTGGAAACTGTGCAACAATTTGTCCTGATGTTGTTATAGAAGTTGAGAGGATAATAGAAGAATAATTATTAAGGAGGGAAAATAAATGGCTAAGATTTTAATGAAAGGTAACGAAGCCATAGGTGCAGCAGCTATTAAAGCTGGTTGTAAATATTTCTTCGGTTACCCAATTACACCACAAAATGAGCTTCCTGAATATATGTCTAGAGAATTGCCAAAAGTTGGTGGAGTATTTTTACAAGCTGAGAGTGAAGTAGCTGCAATAAACATGGTGTACGGTGCAGCAGGAGCTGGTGCAAGAGTAATGACTTCTTCATCAAGCCCTGGTATAGCATTAAAACAAGAAGGTATTTCATATATAGCTGGTGCTGAATTACCTTGTGTAATTGTTAACATAGTTAGAGGAGGTCCTGGTTTAGGTGGTATTCAGCCTGCTCAATCTGACTATTATCAATCTACTAGAGGTGGTGGAAACGGAGACTACAGAACAGTAGTATATGCACCTGCTACATTACAAGAAACTGTTGATTTGGTTATGGAAGCATTTGATGTAGCTGATCAATACAGAATTCCTGTAATGGTTGTGGGAGATGGTATGATTGGTCAAATGATGGAGCCAGTTGAATTTAAAGAGCCTAAGAAGAGAAATCTACCACCTAAAGATTGGGCAACTACTGGAACAAAAGGACAGAGAAAACCAAATATCATAAATTCATTATTTATAGACCCTAAAGAATTAGAGGATCATGTCTTAAGATTAGAAGAAAAATATAAAGTTATAAAACAAAATGAAGTAAGATATGAAACTTATAACCTTGAAGATGCAGATGTAGTTGTAGTAGCTTATGGTACTACTTCAAGGGTTGTTAAAAATGCTATAGCTAAATGTGAAGCTGAAGGGTTAAGGGTTGGTTTAATTAGACCAATAACATTATGGCCATTCCCAGATGAAGCTTTTGAAAAGATAAGTGATAAGACTAAGGGAATATTAACAGTAGAAATGAGTACTGGACAAATGATTGATGATGTTAAAATAGCTATAAATGGTAGAAAGCCGGTTTATTTCTATGGTAGAACAGGTGGTATGGTACCAGAGCCAGATGCTATAGTGGCTGAGATTAAGAAGATAGCAGGGGGTGAAAAGTAATGGCTAAGGTTTTCGAAAGGACTAAGGGTTTAACAGATAAGCCATTCCATTATTGTCCTGGTTGTACACACGGTATTATTCACAGGTTAGTAGCTGAAGTTTTAGAGGAATTAGATGTATTAGGTAAGGCAATCGGTGTAGCTCCAGTTGGATGTTCAGTTTTCGCTTATGATTATTTCAATTGTGATATGCATGAAGCTGCTCATGGTAGAGCACCAGCTGTTGCTACTGGTATAAAAAGAGTTCATCCTGATAGTGTAGTATTTACTTATCAAGGCGACGGAGACTTAGCTTCCATTGGTACTGCTGAGATCATACATGCTGCTCACCGCGGAGAAAAAATAACTACAATATTTGTTAATAATGCTATTTACGGTATGACAGGTGGACAAATGGCTCCAACAACATTGGTTGGACAAAAAGCAACAACTGCTCCATACGGTAGAGATGAAAAACATGCAGGTAGACCATTAAAGGTAGCAGAAATGCTTGCTACAATTCATGGAGCTAAATTTGTTGAGAGGGTATCAGTTCATAATCCTGCTAATATTAGAAAAGCTAAAAAAGCTATAAAGAAGGCTTTTGAAGTTCAGTTAGCAGGTGAAGGATTCGGAATAGTTGAAGTTCTTTCAACATGTCCAACTAACTGGGGATTAACTCCAGTAGAGGCATTAAAGTGGCTTGAAGAAAATATGATACCTTATTATCCATTAGGAAACTTCAGAACACCTGAGGAGGTGAAATAAGATGGAAGAAAGAGTTATAATGGCTGGATTTGGCGGTCAGGGAGTTATGTCAATGGGACAGCTATTGACTTATGCAGGTATGATAGAAGGTAAAAATGTATCATGGCTTCCATCTTACGGACCAGAGATGCGCGGAGGTACTGCAAACTGTAACGTTATAGTTTCAGATAAACCAGTAGGTTCACCTATAGTAACAGAGGCTACTGCTGCTATAGTTATGAATAGACCGTCATTAGACAAGTTTGAAAGTTTTGTTGTTAAAGATGGGAACTTATTAATAAATAGTTCATTAATAGATAAGAAGGCTGAAAGAGATGATATAAATGCTTACTATATTCCAGCAAATGAAATTGCAGTAGAATTAGGAAACGGTAAGGTTGCTAATATGGTTATGTTAGGTGCTTATTTAGAGCTAACTAAAGCGGTTAAAGTCGAATCAGTTTTAGAAGCTTTAAAGAAAGTGTTTGGAAAGACTAAAGCTCATTTAATTCCATTAAATGAAAAAGCCCTTGAAAGAGGAGCAGAATTAATAAGAAAATAGTACAAACCGACCAAAATTGGTCGGTTTTCTGTTTCATTTTTTTCATAAAAAAATTTTATAAATATGTTGCAATATTTTAAGAGTGAGGGTATAATGATGTTGAAAAAAATAGGGGTCTTCCCCTAGAATGAAAAGAGGTTATGTGGATTGCAAATTGCTAAGAGAATGTCTTCTACTTCTGAAAATTTAATGGATTACTCAAGTAAAATCGTATTTACTTTATTGGGGAACTTGTTTTGCTCTATTGCTTTCAATGGTTTTTTCGTACCAAATCACTTACTAAGCGGTGGAGTTGGTGGAATATCTATAATGATTCATTTTTTAACTGATTTACCAATAGGACTTATTATATTCATTATTAACATACCAATTTTTATAATTGGTTCTAAAATTATAGATAAGAAATTTACAGCATATAGTTTTATATCAATGCTAACTTTGTCGTTTTTACTTGAGTTAACTAGAGGAATTGACCAACTTATAATGATGGATGATATATTGCTTGCAGCTATTTTTGGTGGAATACTAAATGGATTAGGTATGGGTTTATTATTCAGAAACAGAACATCACAGGGTGGATTAGATATAATAGCTGCGATATTTAAGAAAAAATATAATATAAACATTGGGACAGGATTAATGGGATTTAACACGATAATTATAGCATTGTCTTCAGTACTATTCGGATTAAAACCAGCAATGTATACGCTTATAGCATTATATACATCATATAAGATAGTTGATAAGGTACAAGAAGGATTAGATACTAAGAAAAATGTAATAATAATATCAGATAAGTCTCAAGAGTTAGGAGAAGCAATACAGAAGAAACTACACAGAGGAGTTACTTTCCTTAAAGGAGAAGGTGGATATACTAAAAATAATAAGAATGTAATTTACTGTATTGTAACTTCAACTCAGGTTGGAAAATTGAAAGAGATAGTTGAAGAAGTAGATCCTAGCGCTTTTATGACAATCAATAATATACAAGAAGTAAAAGGTAGAGGGTTTAAGAGTGTTGGAATATAAGGTAAGGTTTAATCCTTACCTTTTTTTCTTTTGGCTTAAAACAATTTTAAACTAAAATGGGTAGTTGTTACAATACACACAATATGTTATCATAAAATAGTATAGTTATATAAGGAGGGCTTAATATGGGGAGATTATTTGGGACTGATGGAGTTAGAGGTGTAGCGAATAAAGAATTAACTCCTGAATTAGCATTTAAATTGGGAAGAATTGGAGCATATATACTAACTAAAGGAAAAAAAGATGCGAAAATCGTTGTAGGAATGGATACAAGAATATCTGGAGATATGTTAGAAGCTGCATTAATATCAGGCATTTGTTCTGTTGGTGTAGATGTTTTATCTGTAGGTATTATACCAACACCAGGAGTTGCATATTTAACGAGAGAATATAATGCTGATGCAGGAGTAGTAATTTCAGCCTCACATAATCCAGTAGAATACAATGGTATTAAATTTTTCAATTCTAAAGGATATAAACTAAATGATGAAGTAGAAAGAGATATAGAAGAAATAATTTTAAATAATAGTGAAATACCAGTAAGGCCTATAGGAGAGAATGTAGGAAGAGTTAAAAGATTAGAAGATGGGCAGAGAAAATATATAGATTTTCTAAAAAGCACTGTTGATGTTGATTTAAAAGGGTTAAAAATAGCAATGGATTGTGGTAATGGTGCAGCATATAAAATAGCTCCTACTGTATTTGAAGAGCTAGGCGCAGAGGTAGTGGTAATTCATAACATGCCAAATGGAGTTAACATAAATGTGGATTGTGGTTCTACTAATCCAAATCAAGTACAAAAGCTAGTTTTAGAAACAGGTGCAGATATTGGACTTTCATTCGATGGAGATGCAGATAGATTAATAGCAGTTGATGAAGAGGGTAAAATAGTAGATGGGGATCATATAATGGCTATATGCGGAATAGCATTAAAAGAAAGAAATAAACTTAAAGGCAATACTGTAGTAGCAACTGTAATGAGTAATATGGGACTTGATATCTGTTTAAAAGAAAAAGGAATAGAAATTGTTAAGACTAAAGTAGGGGATAGATATGTTATTGAAGAAATGTTAAGTAAAGATTACTCTTTAGGTGGAGAGCAGTCAGGACATATTATATTTTTAGATTATAATACGACAGGAGATGGAGTATTAACTGCCTTGCAATTAACTAGTGTTGTAAAGAATAAGGGTAAAAAACTTTCTAAACTTGCTAAAACAATGACCACATTACCACAAGTATTAATAAATGCTAAAGTGCCTAATGATAAAAAGAAAAAGTATCTTGAAGATGAAATAATTAGAAATGAGATTGAGAAAATAGAAAAAGGTTTAAAAGATACAGGAAGGGTTTTAATAAGACCATCTGGTACAGAACCATTAGTTCGTGTTATGATTGAAGGAAAAAACGAAGATGAAATAAAAAAAATGGCAGAAGAGTTAGCAAATCTTATAGAAGAAAGACTGAATTAAGAAATTTAAAATTGAAAATGTAAAATTAAAAATGTAAAAATTAGCTGATATATAATAGCTAATTCAAATTCTCAATTTTAAATTTTTAATTTCAAATTCAAGGTGGGTTGGGGGGTGATATTAAAAAAATAAGTAGACAATTGAATAAAAAGCGCCAGGACTTAAAAGTATTACTTTTAAGTTGACGAGGACAGGGGTTATCGAAATTTCGGCGGATACCCTGCGGTGTATCCACCACCGTTAAAGATTCTACAAAACCCATAAGCGATTATGGGGACAAAAAGAATCGGGTGGATTAATAAGCCCATTTCCAATGGGTTAGTTTGTTGTGCCTCTGAATTGTAATAGAGATGATAGTAAGTATCGTGTATAATTCATGATAAATGACAAAAAGGAGTGTTATTATGTGTGGAATTGTTGGATATATAGGTAGTAAGAAAGCTCATGAAATATTAGTTGAAGGACTTGAAAAACTTGAATATAGAGGATATGATTCTGCTGGTATAGCAATTTTTGATAAAGGACAATTAAAAGTAAGAAAATATAAAGGAAGACTTTCGGTTTTAAGAGAAAAATTAAGCAAGGAAGAGTTTAATGCTACTGTAGGTATTGGACATACAAGATGGGCTACACATGGAGAACCATCGGACAAAAATGCACATCCTCATACTAATAGGACAGGAGACATAGCTGTAGTTCATAATGGTATCATTGAGAACTTTATAGAACTTAAAGAAGAATTACAGGATAAAGGATATAAATTTGTTTCAGAGACAGATACAGAAGTTATCTCTCATCTAATAGATTATTACTTCGATGGGGACTTATTAGAAGCTGTAAAAAAAGCAGTATCAAAACTTGAGGGAGCTTTTGCATTGGGAGTAATTTGCAAAGATAATCCTGACAAATTAATTGCAGTAAGAAAAGATAGTCCATTAATAATAGGAATAGGAGAAGGAGAAAACTTTATAGCATCCGATATACCTGCGATATTAAAATATACTAGAAATGTTTATATATTAGAAGATGGAGAAATGGCTGTTGTAGAAAAAGACAATATTAAAGTAATGCAGCTTAACGGAAAGCCTGTAGAAAAAGAAGTTTTCACAGTTAATTGGGATGTAGAAGCAGCAGAAAAAGGTGGATATGACCATTTCATGATAAAAGAAATTTATGAACAGCCTAAAGCAATAAAAGATACTCTTTCACCAAGAATAAATAAAGATAATGTAATAAAACTTGATGATATAAAGATTACAAAAGAAGAATTAGAAAAAATAAATAGAGTTTATATTATAGCTTGTGGTACAGCATATCATGCAGGTTTACTTGGCAAAGTTCTAATTGAAAAATATGTAAAGATACCTGTAATTGCAGATGTGGCATCAGAATTTAGATACGGGAGTCCATTTATTGATGAAAATACTCTAATGATAGTAGTAAGTCAGTCTGGTGAAACTGCTGATACGTTAGCTGCTTTAAGACTTGCTAAGAAAAACAATGCAAAAGTATATGCTGTAACTAATGTAGTAGGAAGTACAATATCAAGAGAAGCTGACGAAGTATTTTACACTTGGGCTGGTCCAGAAATTGCCGTTGCTTCAACTAAAGCTTATACAACACAATTAGTTTCAATGGCTTTAATAGCTCTTGATATGGCAGTTAAGAAGGGAACTATTGATAAAAAAGAGTATGATAAAGTATTAAATGAATTAAGAGGTCTTTCAGAAAAGGCTCAAAGAATATTAGATAATACAGAGCTAATTAAAAAAGCTAGTGAAAAAATTTATAAGGCACAAAGTGTATTTTTCATAGGTAGAGGTATAGATTATGACGTGGCAAGAGAGGGTTCATTAAAACTTAAAGAGATTTCATATATTCATTCTGAGGCAATGGCTGCTGGGGAATTAAAACATGGAACAATTGCTTTAATAGAAGAAGGAACACCAGTTATAGCTATAGCTACTCAAGAAAGGCTATATGATAAGATGTTGAGTAATATAAAAGAGGTGAAAGCTAGAGGTGCATATGTAATAGCTTTAACTAAACAAGGAAATGAGGAAATAGAAAAAACAGCAGATACTGTAATATATATTCCAGATGTTGTAGATGAATTAACTTCAGTTTTAAGCGTTATACCTCTTCAATTACTAGCTTACTATGTTGCAGTAATGAGAGGTTGTGATGTAGACAAACCAAGAAATTTAGCAAAAAGTGTAACTGTCGAATAAGAAAATATTATTTCCTGGGGAATAATGTTGTCGAATTGTACAACAATAAAAAACTTCTTTTAATAATAAAAAAGTTGTCATAAAAAATCATGATTCAGTGCTTTTTCAGAGCATTAGAATCATGATTTTTTTATGTTCAGAAACCATAAATAGAATAGAAAAAGAGGAGAAAAAAATAGATTTTGAAATAGAAAAAACATATAGAAAAGGAAAATAGAAGTATCTTTAAAGCCTTTGAAATACTTGTATAGAATTGAATAGATTATTTAAAATAGATGGATTAAATAAATTTAGGAACTAGAAAAAGGATTAAAAATAATGAAGAAAAATAGTAATCCTTACTCCCTTAATCCTTTAAACTTATTTCTAAAATTATGACGACTTTTTTATTGTTTTTTAGTTCCATATATGGTAAAATAGGGAATTTTAGGACGACTTTATTTTAATCGAGTCTTAAGGAGAATGAGGTTTAAGGGAGAAGTAGACTGGGGTTGAGGACAGTTAGAAGTTAGGAGGAGTTTTTTTGAGTGTACATGTGGATAATTTCAAATATAATTTCCGTAATGGATATAGGCAAAATCTACCTTAATTTATTCAATTTAATTGAAGATTTTGTTTTATATAAAATTATTTTTAGATAAATATTAAAATAAATCATATAAAAATGAAGGATGTCATGATATTTTATTGAATTTACTAATATGGCAAAGTGAATATGATAACATTTAGAACAGTTTTATTATGTTTTTTTAAAGGGAGGTAATTAACAGTTACAAAATATTTATAAAAACCTTAAAACAATTATAAATTCAAAAAATAGTTAAAAAAATTATAAAGGGAGTTAAAAGGAAATGAGTAAATCTATAACCGGAAATAAAAATATAAGAACATATAAAATGAGAATAAAAGACAAAAAATTCAAATCAAAGGTTATAGATTATATTTACAAGTA
>NZ_FQXO01000065.1 GCF_900129995.1 Caloranaerobacter azorensis DSM 13643
TATTATTCAATAATTTCAGTAACAACACCTGCTCCTACAGTTCTTCCACCTTCACGAATCGCAAATCTTAATCCTTCCTCTAATGCTATTGGTGTGATTAACTCTATTGTAAATCTTGCATTATCTCCTGGCATGCACATCTCTACGCCCTCTTCTAAATTAATTGTTCCTGTTACGTCTGTTGTTCTAAAATAAAATTGTGGTCTGTATCCATTGAAGAATGGTGTATGTCTTCCACCTTCTTCTTTTGTTAATACGTATACTTCTGCTTTGAATTTTGTATGTGGTGTGATTGTTCCTGGCTTAGCTAATACTTGACCTCTCTCTATTTCGTCCCTTTGTACTCCTCTTAATAATGCTCCTATGTTGTCTCCTGCTTGTGCTTCGTCTAACATCTTCCTGAACATCTCTACTCCTGTTACTACTACTGTTCTTGGTTCGTCTGTTAATCCTACTATCTCTACTTGGTCTTGTACTTTTAATGTTCCTCTTTCTACTCTTCCTGTTGCTACTGTTCCACGTCCTGTTATACTAAATACGTCCTCTACTGGCATTAAGAATGGTTTGTCTGTATCTCTTTCTGGTGTTGGTATTGTTTCGTCTACTTTCTCCATTAATTCTACTATCTTATCTCCCCATTCTCCATCTGGATCTTCTAATGCTTTTAATGCTGATCCTACTACTACTGGTGTGTTGTCTCCGTCAAATTCATATTCGTTTAATAATTCTCTTACTTCCATCTCTACTAATTCTATTAATTCTTCGTCATCTACCATGTCTGCTTTGTTTAAAAATACTACTATCTTTGGTACTCCTACCTGTCTTGATAATAATATGTGCTCTCTTGTTTGTGGCATTGGACCGTCTGCTGCTGATACTACTAATATCGCTCCGTCCATTTGTGCTGCTCCTGTTATCATGTTCTTTACGTAGTCTGCGTGTCCTGGACAGTCAACGTGTGCATAGTGTCTATTTGGTGTTTCGTACTCTACGTGTGCTGTTGATATTGTAATTCCTCTCTCTCTTTCTTCTGGTGCTTTGTCTATATTTTCAAATGCTACTGCTTCTCCTGTTCCATATCTCTTATTTAATACTGTTGTTATCGCTGCTGTTAATGTTGTTTTTCCGTGGTCTACGTGTCCTATTGTTCCTATGTTTACGTGTGGCTTTGTTCTCTCAAATTTTGCCTTTGCCATTCCTCTTCCTCCTTTATAATTTTTTATATTTTGCTGTCATATTATTTATTTCCTAAAACCTTCTCCGCAACACTGCTTGGAGCTGGTTCGTAATGGCTAAATTGCATTACATAAGTTCCACGTCCTTGTGTTTTTGAACGTAAATCTGTTGCATAACCAAACATTTCAGCTAGTGGAACATATCCTCTTATTACTTGCGCTCCACTTCTTGATTCCATACCTTCAACTCTACCTCTTCTTGAGTTAATATCTCCCATTACATCTCCCATGTATTCTTCAGGTACTACAACTTCTACTTTCATTATCGGCTCAAGAAGTACAGGGTTTCCTTTCTTCATACCTTCTTTGAATGCCATAGAACCTGCAATCTTGAAAGCCATTTCTGATGAGTCTACTTCGTGGTATGAACCATCATATAATGTAACTTTAACGTCTAATACAGGGTATCCACCAAGAACACCATTTAACATAGCTTCTTGAATACCTGCATCAACTGCTGGGATGTATTCTTTCGGTATAACACCACCAACAATTTGGTTAACAAACTCGTAACCTGTTCCTCTTTCTTTTGGTTCCATCTTAATCTTAACGTGTCCGTATTGTCCACGTCCACCTGATTGTCTTACGAACTTACCTTCTACATCAACAGCCTTAGTGATTGTTTCTTTATAAGCAACTTGTGGTTTACCTACATTAGCTTCAACTTTAAATTCTCTTAAAAGTCTGTCTACTATAATCTCTAAGTGTAACTCACCCATACCTGAAATTATAGTTTGACCTGTTTCTTGGTCAGTATATGTTCTAAATGTTGGGTCTTCTTCTGCAAGTTTTGCTAAAGCTATAGCCATTTTTTCTTGACCAGCTTTAGTCTTCGGCTCTATAGCAACTGAAATAACAGGCTCTGGGAACTCCATTGATTCTAATACTATTGGAGCATTCTCATCACATAAAGTATCTCCAGTTATTGTTGATTTTAAACCAACTGCTGCAGCTATATCTCCAGCATAAACCTCGCTTATTTCTTCTCTCTTATTTGCATGCATTTGTAAGATACGGCCTATTCTCTCTTTTTTGCCTTTAGTTGAATTTAATACATATGAACCTGATCTAAGCACTCCAGAATAAACTCTGAAGAATGCCAATTTACCAACATATGGGTCAGCCATTATTTTGAATGCTAAAGCTGAGAATGGCTCATCATCTGAAGCCTTTCTTTCTATTTCTTCATCACTATTAGGTTTCATACCTTTTACTGCTGGTAAATCCACTGGTGATGGTAAATAATCAACAACCGCATCAAGTAACATCTGCACGCCTTTATTTTTATAAGCAGAACCGCAAAGTACAGGAACTATATCAACATTTATAGTTGCTTTTCTTATCGCACTTATTATTTCTTCAGTAGTTAATTCTTCACCTTCAAGATATTTCATCATTAACTCTTCATCTTGTTCTGCTATAGCTTCTAATAATTTCTCTCTGTACTCTTCAGCTAAATCTCTTATTTCATCTGGAATATCTGTAACTTCTATCTCTTTTCCTAAATCATCTTTATAAATTCTTGCATTCATATTTACAAGGTCTACTATACCAACAAAAGTATCTTCTTTACCTATTGGAAGCTGGATTGGCACTGCATTAGCACCTAATCTGTCTTTCATCATTTCAACAGCTCTAAAGAAGTCAGCTCCCATTATATCCATTTTGTTTACAAAAGCTATACGAGGTACATTATATTTGTCTGCTTGACGCCATACTGTTTCTGATTGAGGCTCAACCCCGCCTTTAGCACAGAAAACTGCAACAGCACCATCTAATACACGAAGTGATCTTTCAACCTCAACAGTGAAATCCACGTGTCCAGGTGTGTCTATGATGTTGATCCTATGCTCTCTCCAAAAACATGTTGTAGCAGCAGAAGTTATTGTAATTCCTCTCTCCTGCTCTTGCTCCATCCAGTCCATTTGTGAAGCACCTTCATGTGTTTCACCTATTTTATGAATTCTACCTGTATAGAACAATATCCTTTCTGTAGTAGTAGTTTTACCAGCATCTATATGAGCCATTATTCCAATGTTACGTGTTTTTTCGATTGGAATTTTCCTAGCCACAATACTCCTCCTTTCTGCTGCATAATCTGCTCTAATCATTATACTTTCCTAAATCGCTAATCTTAAACACTTTTTATTCAAATTACCATCTATAGTGTGCAAATGCTTTATTAGCTTCTGCCATCTTATGAGTATCTTCTCTTTTCTTAACACTCGCACCTACATTGTTAGCAGCATCCATAATCTCTTTAGCTAATCTTTCCTGCATTGTTCTTTCTCCACGCTGTCTTGAATAATTAACTAGCCATCTGATACCTAATGTCTGTCTTCTGTCAGGTCTAACCTCTACTGGAACTTGGTAAGTAGCACCACCAACACGTCTTGCTTTAACTTCTAGTAAAGGCATAACATTCTCTAAAGCTTTTCTGAAAACCTCTAATGGATCTTGACCAGTTTTTTCTCTAATATAATCGAATGCTCCATAAACTATTCTTTGAGCAACTCCTTTTTTACCATCTAACATTACTTGATTTATTAACTTAGTAACTACCTTGTCTCTGTAAATCGGATCTTCCATAACTTCTCTTTTTGGTACACGTCCTCTTCTTGGCACTGTACTTCCCTCCTTAACAATTAAATTTAATTCATAGGTACTCGACAATAGAAAATTGCCGTCGTGCTCAAAAATGCCTCTATATAAAAGGGACGCTTAACCCTATGAAGAGTTAAGGCCTCTGCATTCTAGCACATTCAAGCAATCTACTTTTTAGGTCTCTTAGTACCGTATTTTGATCTACCTTGTTTTCTGTTCTCCACACCAGCTGCATCTAAAGTTCCTCTAATTATATGATATCTAACACCAGGTAAGTCTTTTACCCTACCACCTCTTATAAGAACAACACTGTGCTCTTGTAAGTTGTGTCCAATACCCGGAATATATGCAGTAACCTCATAACCGTTAGTAAGCCTTACCCTTGCAATCTTTCTTAACGCTGAGTTAGGCTTCTTAGGAGTTACAGTTTTTACTGCAGTACAAACTCCTCTTTTTTGTGGTGAACTCACATTAATAGGTCTCTTTTTTAATGAGTTAAATCCTACTTGTAAGTGTGGAGCCTTTGATTTTTTTGTAACTTTCTTTCTTCCATTTCTTACTAATTGGTTTATTGTTGGCATACAGGCACCTCCTTCCAAACTGTTGCATTATTCTTTTAATATCGCAGCTGAAGCTGCCTTTAACTCAATTCCGCAGGCACTACCTAATTCCTTCATACTATCTACATATACTATCTCAATAGACTTTTCTTCACACATTTTAATCAAATCGTCAACAACATGACGATCAGCATCTTTAGCTACAAATACTATTTTAGCCTTATCATTAATAACTGCCCTTTTAGCCTGCTTTGTACCTACAACTTTTTTAGCATCTTTTAACATTGATAACATCATAGTCTCCTCCTTTTTAAAATATCTAGAAGACTATACGGCATATGCCGTATAATCTTCTTAGATATTCAAAAAGTCAACTATATAATTTGACACACTAATATATTTTAACACCAGTTAAGATTACTGTCAACAATTTATAATGTATTAGCTTCTTCTTCCACACTATCAACTTTCTTATTTATTGCTATGCTTTTATATCGTCTCATTCCTGTTCCAGCTGGTATTAATTTACCAATTATAACATTTTCTTTCAAACCAATCAATCTATCTTTTTTACCCTTAATAGCTGCTTCAGTTAATACTCTAGTCGTCTCTTGGAAAGAAGCTGCCGACAAGAAAGATTCAGTAGCTAACGAAGCTTTTGTAATACCTAGAAGTACTCTTCTCGCAACAGCAGGTCTTCCACCAAGTTCTACAATTCGTTTATTTTCATCTTCAAATTCGAATATACTTACAAGACCTCCTGGTAACAAACTAGTATCTCCAGCGTCTTCTACTTTCACTTTATTTAGCATCTGTCTTACAATTATTTCAATATGCTTGTCATTGATATCAACACCTTGCATTCTATAAACTCTTTGTACTTCTTTTACCAAGTATGTCTGTACTCCAACTACACCTTTTATCTTTAATATATCATGTGGGTTAACTGAACCTTCAGTAATTTCATCTCCTGCCTCAATATATTCTCCTTGTTTTACTTTTATTCTTGAACCATAAGGGATTGTATAAACCTTTGATTCCCCACCTTCAGTAGTTACTATCACTTCTTTTTTCTTTCTTGTTTGATTTATTGAAACAACACCTGAAACTTCTGATATTATTGCAAGCCCTTTAGGTTTTCTAGCTTCAAACAATTCTTCTACCCTCGGTAAACCTTGTGTAATATCGGCACCAGCAACTCCACCAGTATGGAATGTACGCATTGTAAGCTGTGTACCCGGCTCACCGATCGACTGTGCTGCAATAATTCCTACTGCCTCTCCTACATTTACCAACTCACCAGTCGCAAGGTTTCTACCATAACATTTAGCACATACACCATGTCTAGTCTTACATGTTAATACAGATCTTACCTTAACCTTTTCTATCCCAGCTTTGATTATTTTATCTGCCATGTTTTCATCGATAAGCTCTCCTGCTTTAACAATAATCTCATTTGTTTCAGGATGTATGATATCTTCAACAGCAAATCTTCCTACGATTCTATCCCATAATTCCTCGATTACTTCGTTACCATCTTTAAAAGCTGATACTACTATTCCTTGATCTGTTCCGCAGTCTTCTTCTCTTACTATTACGTCTTGACTTACATCTACTAATCTTCTAGTTAAGTATCCTGAGTCTGCTGTCCTTAATGCTGTATCTGCAAGACCTTTTCTGGAACCGTGTGTCGAAATAAAGAATTCAAGAACTGATAAACCTTCTCTAAAGTTCGATTTAATAGGAACTTCAACTGTTCTACCCGAAGCATTTGCCATAAGTCCCCTCATACCGGCTAGCTGTCTTATCTGATTTTTACTACCTCTCGCTCCTGAATGGGACATTATGAATAAACTATTTAATCTATCTAAGTTATTCATCAATGCCTCTGTTACTTTTTCTGTAGTTCTATTCCAAACTTCAATTACCTTTTCATATCTTTCTTCATCTGAAGCCAATCCTCTTCTATATGCCTTTTCATACTTATCTACAAGTTCTTCAGCTTCAGATAATAATTTCTCTTTCTCTTCAGGTATAATTATATCACTTACACTAATTGTAATAGCCCCAACTGTTGAAAAATGGAATCCCATCTCTTTTATATGGTCTAACACAATCGCTGTTATTGTATTGCCATGTTTTCTATAACATCTTTCGATAATTTTCCCTAACATCTTCTTATCTACTAAAGTATCTATTTCTAATGAATATTTATCTTTCGTTCTATCAACAAAATCTAAATCTTGTGGAATGTGTTCATTAAATATAAATCTACCTACTGTACTTTCAACTAATTTACCTCTGTCATTTTCATCTAATTTTCTGCGTACTTTTACTTTAGCATGTAAACCAACTATTCCATTTTGATATGCCATCAGCATTTCTTCATAGTCTTTAAATACCATTCCCTCTCCTTTTTCCCCGGGAATCTCAATAGTTAAATAATAACTACCAAGAACCATGTCCTGAGTAGGAGTCGTAATAGGTCTACCGTCTTTAGGAGCCAAAATATTATTAATTGACATCATCAAATATCTCGACTCAGCCTGTGCTTCTGCTGACAATGGCACGTGTACTGCCATCTGGTCTCCGTCAAAGTCAGCATTATATGCTGTACATACTAATGGATGCAGTTTAATAGCTTTACCTTCAACAAGTACAGGTTCAAATGCTTGAATACCTAACCTGTGAAGTGTCGGAGCACGGTTTAATAATACAGGATGTTCTTTTATAACTGATTCTAATACATCCCATACTACTGGCTTAACCCTCTCTACCATCCTCTTTGCACTTTTAATATTGTGTGCATAGCCTTCCTCAACTAATTTCCTCATAACAAATGGCTTAAATAGTTCTAATGCCATTTGCTTTGGAAGACCGCATTGATAAAATTTAAGTTCTGGACCAACTACGATAACTGAACGACCTGAATAGTCAACCCTCTTACCAAGTAAGTTCTGTCTAAATCTACCTTGCTTACCTTTTAACATATCAGATAATGACTTCAAAGGTCTGTTTCCTGGTCCAGTTACAGGTCTACCTCTCCTACCATTATCAATTAATGCATCTACAGCTTCTTGAAGCATTCTCTTTTCGTTTCTTACTATAATATCTGGTGCTCCAAGATCTAATAACCTTTTAAGTCTGTTGTTTCTATTTATTACTCTTCTATATAAATCATTTAAGTCTGAAGTTGCGAATCTACCACCATCAAGCTGAACCATAGGTCTTAAATCAGGTGGAATAACGGGTATTACATCTAATATCATCCATTCAGGTCTATTCCCTGACTGTCTAAATGCCTCAACAACTTCAAGTCTTCTTATTATTCTTATTTTCTTTTGACCGGAGCTTTCTTTTAACTCTTTTCTCAACTCCATAGCTTCTTTATCTAAATCGATTTTCTTTAATAACTCTTTTATAGATTCGGCACCCATCCCCGCCTTAAATTTATTACCATATTTCTCTAAAGCTTCTCTATATTCTTTCTCATTGAGTAATTGTTTTTCCGACAGTGGAGTGTCACCCGGATCTATAACTACGTAAGAAGCAAAATATAGCACTTTTTCTAAAGCTCTAGGTGACATATCAAGAATTAATCCCATTCTACTAGGAATGCCTTTAAAATACCAAATATGAGATACAGGAGCAGCTAATTCTATGTGCCCCATTCTCTCTCTTCTTACTTTAGATTTTGTTACTTCAACACCACATCTATCACATATTACACCTTTGTATCTTACACGTTTATATTTACCACAATGGCATTCCCAATCTTTTGTAGGGCCAAATATCTTTTCACAGAAAAGCCCTTCTTTTTCTGGCTTTAATGTCCTGTAATTTATAGTTTCAGGTTTTTTTACTTCACCTCTGGACCACTGTCTTATTTTCTCTGGAGAAGCTAAACTAATTTTTATTGAATCAAAGTTATTTAATTCGAACAAGGAGGCCTCTCTCCCTTCTATCTAAAAATGGGTTTTATCTATATTAACTTCAATTACTTTTCCTTACTTTTTTCTTCACGAATTTCAGTTGAATCTAAACTTAAATTAATATCACTTACTTCATCATCTACAGATTCTTTAATCTCAATTTCGTCATCTTCATCTGACAACACCTTAACATCTAGCGCTAAACTCTGTAATTCTTTTATTAATACTTTGAAAGATTCTGGTACACCAGGTTCTGGTATGTTTTCTCCTTTAACTATCGCTTCATAAGTTTTAACACGTCCAACTACATCATCAGATTTTACCGTCAATATCTCTTGAAGTGTATGAGCTGCGCCATATGCTTCTAATGCCCAAACTTCCATCTCTCCAAATCTCTGTCCTCCGAATTGTGCCTTACCGCCTAGAGGCTGTTGTGTAACTAATGAATAAGGTCCTGTTGACCTTGCATGAATCTTATCGTCAACTAGGTGATGTAATTTTAGCATATACATATATCCTACTGTAACAGGATTATCAAATGGTTCTCCTGATCTACCATCTCTTAAAAGAATCTTACCTGTACGTGGCAATCCTGCTTTTTCTAGAGCTTTTTCTATATCTTCCTCAGTTGCCCCGTCAAATACAGGTGTAGCAACATGCCAGCCTAATGCTTTAGCTGCCAAACCTAAGTGAACTTCAAGTACCTGACCAATGTTCATACGTGAAGGTACGCCTAGCGGATTAAGTACAACATCTAATGGAGTACCATCTGGTAAAAATGGCATATCTTCTTCTGGTAATATTCTGGATATAACACCTTTATTACCATGTCTACCACACATTTTATCCCCTACTGAAATCTTACGTTTTGTAGCAATATATACCCTTACTAATTGATTTACACCTGGTGGTAATTCGTCACCATTTTCTCTTGTAAATACTTTAACGTCAACTATTATTCCAGATTCACCGTGTGGTACTCTTAAAGATGTATCTCTTACTTCCCTAGCCTTCTCACCAAATATTGCTCTTAATAATCTTTCTTCAGCAGTAAGCTCTGTCTCTCCCTTAGGCGTTACTTTTCCAACCAATATATCGCCAGCTTCTACTTCTGCACCTATTCTTATTATCCCTCTTTCGTCTAAATCTTTTAATGAATCTTCTCCGACATTTGGTATTTCTCTAGTGATTTCTTCCGGTCCAAGTTTTGTATCTCTTGCTTCTGCCTCATATTCTTCAATATGAATCGAAGTTAAAATATCTTCTTTAACTAATCTCTCATTTAATAATATAGCGTCCTCATAGTTATAACCTTCCCATGTCATAAAGCCTATAAGTAAATTTCTACCTAAAGCAATCTCACCTAAATCAGTTGATGGACCATCCGCTATTACTTCACCTTTTCTTATTCTTTCTCCCTTTTCTACTATTGGTCTTTGATTTATACAAGTACCCTGATTTGAACGTTTGAATTTCAATAACCTATAAGTATCTAATCCTCCATCTGAATCTCTTTTTACTACTATCTCATTTGCACTAACTCTTGTAACTACACCATCATTTTTAGCAACAACAGCTACTCCAGAATCTTTAGCTGCCTTGTATTCCATTCCTGTTCCTACAATAGGTGCTTCAGGTCTTACTAGCGGTACTGCCTGTCTCTGCATGTTGGCACCCATCAGCGCTCTGTTTGCATCGTCATTTTCCAAGAATGGTATCATTGCAGTAGCTACAGATACAATTTGTTTAGGTGATACGTCCATATAATCTATTTCTTCTCTAGGGACCACGTCTATTACTCCTTTTTTACCTCTCGCTACTACCCTTTTATTTATAAATCTACCTTCCTCATCTAAAGGCTCATTAGCCTGTGCTATTACATACTTATCTTCAACATCAGCAGTTAGATATTCAACCTCATCAGTTACTACTCCTCTTTCTTTATCTATCTTTCGATATGGAGCTTCAATAAATCCATATTCATTAATTCTTGCATAAGTCGCTAAAGAAGTAATAAGTCCTATGTTTGGACCCTCTGGCGTCTCTATAGGACACATTCTACCATAATGTGAATGATGAACGTCCCTTACTTCGAAACCAGCTCTATCCCTGCTAAGACCACCCGGTCCTAAAGCAGACATCCTCCTTTTATGAGTCAACTCTGATAGCGGATTAGTTTGATCCATGAATTGAGAAAGCTGGCTACTACCAAAAAACTCTTTTATCGCAGCTGCAACAGGTCTGATATTAACAAGTTGTTGAGGAGTTGCAACATCAATGTCCTGAATAGTCATTCTTTCTCTAACTACTCTTTCCATCCTTGATAAACCGATTCTAAATTGATTCTGCAAAAGCTCTCCAACTGAACGAAGTCTTCTATTACCTAAATGGTCGATATCATCAGTTTCACCTATACCAAAAAATAAATTAAATTCATAATTAATAGTAGCTATTATATCAGGAATAATAATATGCTTTGGACTTAATTCCCTAGCTTTCTCATTTATAGCTTCCTTCAATTCATCTGGCTCTTTATATTTCATAATAAGTTCTTTCATTACAGGATAATATACTTTTTCTTTAACTTTTAAATCTTCTATCGGAAAAGGAAGATTAAAAGCCTTTATATCAACAAAATGGTTCCCTATAACTCTAACCACTCTATTTTCATCTGTTAAAATATCAACAGAATTAATTCCAGCATTTTCAATTTCCAAAGCCTTTTCTCTAGATATTTTTTCTCCCTTTTCAACTAAAATTTCTCCTGTATTTTTATCAATTATATCATCAGCCGCTCTATAATTCGCAATTCTGTCTCTTAATGCCAATTTTTTATTGATTTTATATCTACCAACTTTGGCAAAATCATATCTTCTTGGATCAAAAAATAATGAATTCAAAAGCGATTTAGCACTTTCTACGTTTGGTGGTTCGCCCGGTCTTAATCTTTTATAAATCTCTAAAAGCGCCTCATCTTGAGTTTTCGTATTATCCTTTTCCAAAGTCTTCTCAAGCTGTAAGCTTTCACCAAACAATTCCATTATGTCTGCATTGGTTCCACATCCTAATGCTTTTATAAGTACAGTAACCGGTACTTTCCTTGTTCTATCTACTCTAACAAATACAACATCGTTAGAATCGCTTTCGTATTCTAACCATGCTCCTCTATTTGGAATTACAGTCGCCGAGTACAACCTCTTTCCCGTTTTATCAATCTGCTCTGAATAGTAAACTCCTGGCGATCTTACTAATTGGCTTACTATAACTCTCTCCGCACCATTAATGATGAAAGTTCCCTTTTCTGTCATTAAAGGGAAATCTCCCATAAATACTTCCTGCTCTTTAACCTCTCCTGTTTCCTTGTTTATTAATCTAACCTTAACCTTTAAAGGTGCTGCATATGTAACATCTCTTTCTTTACATTCTTCTACATCGTACTTTGGTTCTCCCGAAATATTATAATCTACAAATTCTAAAATCAAATTGCCTGTATAATCCTCGATTGGTGAAATATCTTCAAAAACTTCTTTTAGTCCTTCTTTTAAAAACCATTCATATGACTTTTTTTGTACTTCAATTAAATCTGGTAATTCTAGAACTTCATTAATCTTTGAATAACTCATTCTAGTTCTTTTGCCAACTGAAACAGGATGTACCATTAATTATTCACCCCTTATTAGAAACTAAAGGCGTAACATGCCTTATTATTAACTTTATTTGATAAATAAAAGACATACATTTAATAATTTTCCCAAAAAAAACGACTTTTATTCAATTATCTTTATAAAACTCCACTATAATGCATTTTATAATACTATCATAACGATTTGTAGATGTCAAGGAAATTTTTATATAGAACTTCAATTCGTAATTTAAGATAATGATAAAAAGTGCCGATAAATAATATATGATGCAGATAAGTAGAAAAGATAAAGAAAAAATAATAGAATCAATTAGAAAAGGAAGAATTGATGCAGCTGATATAAGTTTTCCAAATTTAATAGACGATATAATAATGAAAATGAATAGAAAGGGGTTAATAAAGGATTTAACAAAAGTATTTAAAGATAAGCGAAAGAAAAATAAGCACATACCAATGGAAAATATATTAGCTTTATCAATTGCAGCAAAGATGAAGATAAAAACAAGTTTAACAGATATACCA
>NZ_FQXO01000029.1 GCF_900129995.1 Caloranaerobacter azorensis DSM 13643
TTTTTTTTTAGTTATGATTAGTATTCCTAGGATTTAGATGTCTGATTTTTCTACTTTATGGAAGCTAACTCTTTATTTCTTGTAAAGTGGTGTATTATATATACTCTATTCTTTAAATTCATAATGTTGTCTTCTATAAATTCGATAAAGAAAGTCATGTTTTCAGATAATTTCTGCAATTTTAATTCAGTCAATCTATTTAAACGCTTAAAAATTGAACTTTCATTTCTTTTTAATGAGTTTAAGAAACATACAAAACAGCTATCCTCTCTCTCATTCTCTAGTAAAGGACCTATAAAAGCATAATCTTCATCTTCATAGAAAGATATAACTTTTTTACCACACTTCAAAATCTTAGTATAATTCTCGATAGAAATATTCCTAGCCAATATAACTTCAAACTCATCAGTATCTAATACTTCATAGATATTTTCATTAGATATTATCTTAATTTTTAATTGTTTTCTCATTACTATCACCCAATCTACTGAAACATCCGATATATAACTGTGCCTTTTCAAATATATTCTGATAACACCAAATCTCCTCTTTTATTAAAATTTGACGTTCATTTAAAAAATTTTGTATATTTTCTTTTAATGTTTTTTTGTTCACATTCTTAATCTTAATAGTATTCAAATTATCTAATACACACCTTTTGTCTTCATGTTTCTTTATCCCATTTTGATAATTTCCTATTATATGATATAGTCCTTCTAATATCGTTTCTTCTTGATCAACCGTTCTATCACTCTCAAAAATTACATATCCACTATTCTTATCACATATCATAATCTTAACAACTTCATATTGAAAAATGTTTTGCCCTAGTACCTCGACGTCTATACCTATAACCTCTTTGATATAGTCTATAACTAAATTTACTCTTTCACTCGTTTCTATTTTATACACTTCATCAGTCGAAGGCAGCATTGATATCAAACCAAATAATAAATATTCATCTTTAGAAGTTTTGCAGACCCATTTATATCCATTTCTTTTTTCAATAGTATTCAAAAATTTTGATAACCCATTCGTTATTGCATTAATAGCTGCCATCTCATATTTCTCGTGGAAACTTATATATTCTATTTTCCCATCTACGGAGCTAAATTCAATTAAATAACTTGTAATAGGTGAATGTATTCTGAATTTATTATAATTATTTATATTAGTGATTATATGTGGAATCTCTTTTTGTATTATTTCAAAATTCTGAATTATTTCGAGGTTCGTTAGCTTGTCCATAAATGTTCTCTCATAATACTCGGTAGAATAAGTTCTAGCCAAATCATCAATGTTGAAAGTATTGATTGCTCCATCACCATAGATTAATCTGGTATTAACTTTATTAAAATCAAATTTATTCTCAATGTAGTGCAGCAATATATTTATCGGCAATATCTTACTAGACATGCCGTAGTCTTTAACATTATTCATTTCAAATTTTTTAAATGTATTAATAATCGATTTATTAAACCCTGTCAAATAAAGTAGTAAATATTGATAATTAACTTCATTGACTAAAATTATTTCATCAAATCTTTTTAAAAATTTTTCTATTAAATTTTCATCTATACCAAAATATATTAGGATTCCGTCTATTAAATTATTTTCGATAATATCTTTTCCATCTATATTTACTACTTTAATTTTTCTATCTGTAAAAAAATCTATTACAGATGCAGGTGCATTAATAAATATAAAAGTTTTCTGTTCTAAATAATCTAATATTTCATAATGATTTTTAAAGTTCTTTATAACATACTGTTGAAAATCTCTATCGAATCTATATTGTCTATTACTAACGATATACAATATATCTAGTTTTAAAAGCATTTTTACAAATTTTAATATATCTTCTCTTTTGTTAGGAATATTTTTAATTAATTCATCAATAAATATACCGTCAAAGGCTAGCTCTATTATCTTCTGAATAAGCTCATAATCTTCTACATTCCCATTAATCTGATATCTTTTTCTTCTCTTTACAATATTTATACACTCTTTCTGGATATCATAATAAACGTGAGCATTTTTCTTATATCCTATACATATCATATAATTCCCCTCTCACAAAATATCGTCTTCCAATCTGTATTATATTTCTCGAATATATATCTTGACATAGCATAACAGCAAAAATGTTTATATATAAAGCTGATGTTTATAGTAGGTAGTATAGAATATAATATATTTACTAAAGACCTAAGAACCATATGTTCTTTACTACTCACTAAATCATCAACAGATTCATTAGAAACAAATACGTCATGAAATTCACTATTTATTTCAGATACATTCTTTTTTAGCATATTTATTTGTTCTTCTAGACTCAAGTATCCTTCTTCAGCAAATCTATTTTGTTCAAATAATACAACAGTTTCATCATATATATCTTTCCATACATTAAAACATTCTAGCAACAATGGATCGTCAGCATATAAACTCTCTAATCTTTCGACTTGAAGGGCCTTATAGAAAGAATCATAATACTCTTCAAATTTTTCTCTTACACCATATTGTTCTGCAATAGCAAACATTCCTGCTATATGAGAATAATATACAATAGATGCATATTTCTCTCCATGTTCAAAAAGTTTTAATAGAATATGATAATTTTTTAAAACAAATAATATCTTATCATTCTCTTTATTCTTAAAACGCTTTAAAATTTCTTCAAGTATAGGCTGCAATTTAAATTTAGAACGGATATGCAGTAGTAAATGTGCAGAAGAATTATATAATCTCTTATAATAATCCATATCTAAATCAAGTACTTTTACTTTTAAATGGTTATTCAAATCTATTTTTTCTTCCGTTTTCCGTTCCATTTGTGAAATTATTTTTGCATTTCTTAAATATTTTTGTATATTTTCTTTTATTACATCTTGTGAAAATTCCCCAAACTTCTCTAAATTATACTCATAAACTCTTTTTTGAAGATATTTTTCTAGATAATATATATCAATATTACGATTAGCAAACACTATCTGAACATTTGGTCCACCATTCCATTCCCGTAAAATAAAATAGTTTGAATAAATATTCTCCCTCGCAAAAGGAATTATGCATTCAAATATAAACCGCCTTTTCTGCTGCTCATTCCCAAAATGATATATTTTAAATATTTTTATATCCTTTAATGAAAAATCTTCACTTATATACATATAATTTCATTCTCCCCTTCTAGTCGTATATTCTATTTGGTATTCCCTAACAAATTTTTCATTAGAATTATTAGGCAAAACTTCCTCTAATATCACAAATCCATCACTTTCAAGTTCAACAATAAATTCTCTGAATAATAACGGACTTGCAAGATGTATATACTTCGGTTTAAGTTCAGTCCTTCCCAATTTAGAGTAATCTATATTCTTATTCCCTCTATATTTCCTAACAAAAAATTCCAAAGGTAGATTGTTATTTACAAATGTAGATATTACATCATAATAAATTTCTACTAAATCTCTATTCATATCAAAGATATTTCTTATAAGCCATTTTCTCCTAAATAGCACAATGTTTTTATATTTTATACGTGGAATATTATCTGCTATGATTTTGTCATCTTCAGCATTAGGCTGCCATAAATTCATATAGTATTCGTCAAATCTGGAAGTAGGATTAAGCCCTAATATCATTCTCAATACTGTCGGCAATAAAACATATATTAATGAACCTAAAAAGAATACATCTAAATCTCCTTTGTCTTTATGATATATTCTTACAACTTGTCTATCTTCATCATACATAAAATAGCAGTCTTTTAAATAAACTGCATTATCCATATACCTTTCTTCTTCAGAAAAAGGTAAGATTAAACGATGTTCATTAAAAAAGTAATGTGAATTAGCATTAAATCCAAAACCCTCTAATACTTCGACACATTTGTCTTTGTCAAAAACGTACTCTTTATATTCTTTAAAATCTTCTTCTTCATAAATTTCTGAAAATAATTTCGAAAATCTTGAAAAAAATACTTGATTGCCATTATAAATTTTATTAATAACATAATTTTCTTTATCTTTTTGATAAAAAATAGTAGATGAAGTAATATCACTAATTTTTTCTATACTATCCGGTATCTCATTGATTATATTATTTACTATATCAGTTATCTGAACTTCTGGTAATTTGCTGTCCTTTAATTTCAAAATATGTTCTTTAAACTTCTTCTTCAATTCAAAGACTTTTTTAATATCGTCTCTCATCATATCTTTTATATCGAAAAGTGAATCTTCCCAAACTCCTCTATATTGAAATCCTATTTTAGAATACAAATGATAAACATCTAAATCTAAACAGCTTACCTTTTTATTCCCATATTTAGCCTTGAATTGTTCTGAAAAAGGAATCAAAATTGGATATGTCTGGTCGAATATTTTTATAAATTTTTGTATCTCTCTAATACTATCTATAAATTCTCTATATTCTCGATCGATCTTTATAATAGGAACATAATCTTTATAATAAGTTTCCTCATATATTAAAATGTCTAAATTCATAGATATATTAAGAATTTCCGACAAATCTATTATTTGCTGCTTTATTTCGTTATAAATTGAAAAACGCTCTTTATATTTTGCTGTCTTAAATTGGTTTAATAAAACATTTACTCTTCTTAATTTTTTTACAACAGTTTCTATAGTTTTCTCATCATCATCGTTGAGTCTCGATACTTTCTGTTCGAATTCTTCAAATATATCTTCTCCAAACTCCGATAACGTCATTGTAGGTATTATAACTTTATTTTTAATTAAAATATTGATTATGAAATTGTCTACATTTTCTTTTGAAATGAAATCCTCCAAATACTCTTTAATATCTGAATATGTGAATATACTATCTTTAAATCTATTTAGAATACCACCTATTACTCTATTCTTCTTAATCCTAATATTTGTATCTATCGAATTATATATTTTACTTTTTCCTGTATCCTTTTGTACTAAAAAATAATAAACATCTTCATATTCTTTATACATCGAAATTTTAAATTCCAATTGTTTTAAAAAAGACTCTTTTAATATTAATGAATCAAATATCGCTCTGATTATACAATTATTTAGTTCAACATTTTTTAATATTTCAATATTCTCATCATTGATATAACTTTCTTCATCTTCTTTAAATCTACCTAAAGCAACAGATGTAAACGTACTGAATGGGCTTGTCTTAACAGCGGCTCTCGATAAAATTCTTACTAACTGATGATCTAACTTTCTAACTTTAGACTTATGCTTCGAACATTCAACAGAAACATATTTATTAAATTTCTTGTCAAAATCAGAATTAATCAACGGAAATGCAAGTTTTATTATTTCATCCATCTTAAAAAAATCTTGTAATTTCAATCTATTATCCTCCATTGCCTCAATAATTTTCTGATTTAATTTCATTTTTGCTCTTTGGAATTCTTCATAAGTCTTACAATAAACAGATACATATCTAATTGACAATTCGTCTAGCTCTGCAATCTCTTTTTGTTTAATAGTCTTAAAATTATATATTTTCCTTTTACAATTAAGCAGTCTCGGATTTTTAGTATCTTTAAAAATTTTTTCTAAAGCGTCACATGCCTCCGAAGAAATTTTTTCAAGTTCTTTTTTATACTCCATTATTAATAGAACACAGTTTATCAGTTCTTCATCAATTAACTTTTTTAACTCTTTTTTAGGTACATTATTTCTTCTTTCTAAAAAATAGGAAAATAGGAAGTCTTTTTTCTCCATTCGCCTTACCGTTGGTCTATACTATAAATCAAAATTGCCCAACGGTTCGCACCTCCTTCATCTTCAAATAGCCTCATCTATCCTTTTTTCTATTATCAATTCTCTGAAAATCAATATTCCTGCCTATTTTTTTGAACTAATAGTAAGAGTATACAAATCACAATAGTAGCTACTAATGCTAATATATTAGCCATATTAGGTACTTTATTTTCCCATATACTAATCGCTACCCTATCCATATGGTAAACTGGATTAGCAAATACAAAATACTGTAAAGCCTTAGACAATCTTTCAATCGGAAACATCAAACCAGATGCAAATAGTACATATTGGAATACCAAAACAGTAAAAGGTACTACCTGTCTTGAATTTTTAAAGAAACCATGTAAAGTCAAACTCATTAAAAGCATTATACCTATCATAATTACAAATACTAACATAAAAACGAATAGATTATCGCTTATAGGTATACCAAATCCTAAATTCGCTATCAAAAGCATTTCTATTAATCCAACAAATGATATAACTACTCCTCTGACTATATATGTTGCAACTATAAAATATATATTAGTAGGAGATATTATTATTCTTTTATATACTCCTAATTCCCTATCTGATACACTCTGCATTCCAATATTAAAAAATATCGTCAAGAAAGATATTAGTATAGAATAGATAGGTACATATTGCTGAAATGAACGTACATCTCCATAACTCGCATACATGCTAGTAAAAACGATAAAAAAGAACGCCGGTATAAATAGAATAGGGAAAGCAAATAACGGTTCTCTAAAAAAAATTAAAAAATCATATTTGACTTGTTTTTTAAAAAAACTATATTTCCCCATATCGTATCTTACACTCCTTCTACATAACTAAAATAAACTTCATTAAAGTATCTCTTATCTAATTTCATTTTTAGATTTTCTGGATTATCATCTGCTACAATCATTCCATCTTTTAGAATTATAACTCTATCACAATACTGATCGATTTCTTCCATTGAATGGGTAGTTAAGAGAATAGTTCTATTATCATCTTTTATACCTTTAATTTTATTCCATAATATCTGAGTTGCTTTTGGATCTAATCCTGTAGTAGGTTCGTCTAAAAAAATCAATTTAGGATTATGCAAAAATGCAATCGCCAATAGACACCTCTGTTTCCACCCTCCAGATAGTTTATGAAATTTTACATTCAAATACTGATGAAGTTCAAACTCCTCAACTATCTCATCTATTCTATCTTTTCCTAAACTATAAAAACTAGCAAATAAGTCTAATGCCTCTTTTACCTTTATATATGCATACATACCTCCTTCTTGGAATATAACACCTATCTGTGAACGTACAAAATCAGCTTTTTCTGGTAAAGTAGCGCCTAAAACTTCAACCTCGCCTTCATCATATTTTCTAAGAGTCATCAATATCTCTAATAGCGTAGTTTTACCAGTCCCATTAGGACCAACTATTCCTACAATCTCCCCTTCCTCTATTTCAAAAGACACATCTTTTAAAACCTTATTACTGCCATATGATTTATATAGATTTTTAACTTTTACTATCTTCATTTCACCACACCTTATCCTTCCTATCTTCTCTTTATTCAAAATAATGATTTTTCATAAAAGGCCCAACCGATAAATTGTTGAGCCTTTTATGAAAGCTAAATATAGTGATAAATTCATTTGCAAAATTATTCTTTAATTATCGCTGTGTAATTTGTGCACTACCACCACAGCTAGCACATGAAGACGAACCGCAGCAAGAACAGCTACCACTAGAACTTGAACCACTTGTAGCTCCTGTTTCACTAAGTAAAGCTGCTTCAGAAATTTCCATGATTTCTAAATCATCAACTCCATTAAACAATTTTTCTAATCCGTTCATTCTAACACCTCCTAAAGTTTAGTTTTTTCAATCTTGCAAGACTGATAACTAAATATTCTGATAATTCTAACTCTTTTCCTGCAAACATTCCCAAATAACCTCTTTTTAAGATTAAATAACTAAAAAATATAATCAAATAACCAAAATTAATTTAAAAGGCCCATTCTTTACAATCCGCAAATAATTTTTCCTTTTAACTCTTCAAATTTATATCTACTCATAAAAGCAACTTTATCTGTATTAAAAAACCTAATTTCAAAAGATCTGTTGCCTAAATTCCTTATTTTTATAATTTTATCTATATTCACTATATATGATTTATGAACTCTTAAAAATTCCTCTGGTAATTTACTTTCTAATTCATTTAATTTGTGCCTTGATAGATATTCTTTATCTTTCGTATGAATTATTGTATTTTTTTCTAATTTTTCTATAAATAAAATATCATTTAATGGAATAAAAATTATTTCTTTTTTATTCCTTATTACTATTTTATTAGATAATCTATAATCTTCCTCTAATTGAGTTGCTAAATTATTTACCGTTGTTATAAACTTTGAAATATTTATAGGTTTAGAATTTTTCATTATCTGTGAAATATCTGCTTCATTTAATCCTTGTTTTGAGTTTATTTCAATATCTGATAAGGCTATATTGAAACTACCTTTTTTGATATAACCAATAGTTTCCTCACCATTTTGAACCTCAAAAACTCTAGATATTAAAACATCCTCTTGTTCTAATAAAATCAAAACGGCCAGCATTTAAACCATCCCCTATTCTTTTATTTTTTAAATTATGTACATTATCGCAGATATAATTGGTATAAATATAGGACTTATAATTCCTTATAATTTTATTTTACACAAAATTAATTGCAAAGTATGTCGAAATATAATTTTAAACTAAAAATTAAGACCAATCTCCTTCGAGATTGGTCTTAATCTTTTATTCTACTTTAAATCTATTTACTTCCTCTTCTAAATCCATCGCCAACCCATTTAGTTTATCTGCCGCTTTAGCAACTTCCTCTATAGCCGAAACTTGTTGTTGCATTGATGCACTTACCTGCTCTGATGAAGCTGCTGTCTGTTCTGACACGGCAGAAATACTGCTTATAGAATCTACAATTAAATCTTTATCTTTATTTATGTCGTTTACAAATTCATATAAGTTTTCGATTTTTCCTGCTATTTTCTCTATAGATTCAGATATAAGTCCAAATGCCTTATTAACTTCAAATACATTTTGAGATTGTTCTTTTGATCTAATCTTAACTTCTTTCATTATTTCAACCGTATTTTTACTTTCTTTTAAAATTTCAGTTATAATCTCTTTGATCTTATCTGATGCACTACCAGAGTCTTCGGCTAACTTTCTTATCTCATCTGCAACAACTGCAAATCCCCTTCCATGTTCACCTGCTCTAGCAGCCTCGATTGAAGCATTTAATGCTAAAAGATTTGTCTGTTCAGAAATTGAAGCTATAGTATCTAATATATCTCCAATATTTTTAGTCTTACTATCTAGCTCTATAATCGCTTTTTCAATTTTCTTAATTGCCTCATCATTTTCCTCTGTCTTATCCTTAAGTTCTTCAACTAAATCCATGCTAGAAGTATTTACGTCAATTATCTCTTTAGCCGAATTTAACATTTCATCTGCACTCGTATTTAACTCGACAATCTTTTCGGCTAATCTATTTACTATTCTAACTCCTTTTTCAGTATCTGCAGCCTGTTCTGTCGCTCCATTTGCAATTTCTTCTACAGCATTTGCAACCTCATCTGCAGAAGCACTCACCTCTTCAGCGGTAGCAGCTAAATTCTGTGAAGCCGAAGTAACTTCATCTACCACTCCCTTGACTTGTTTTATCAATTTATTCAATTCAGATGCAGTGGTATTGAAATCTTTTGCCAATTCGCCGATTTCATCCTTTGAATTTATATTACATCTTACAGTTAAATCTCCACCTTTAATCCTTCTCATTCCGTCAACTAAAACTTCAATAGGTTTTATTATAGATTTTGATAATAAATAAGAAACTACAATGCCCACTAATAAGAAAATAACACTAAACATCAGCACGCTTTCTAGAATAAACATAACCTTTCCGCTTATCTCATTCATGTACATGATTACGAGTATTTTCCATCCTAGTCTATCAATAGTAGTATATACGGCAAACTTATCGTACAATTTGCCATTTTCCTTGAATTTATAATCCACAACACCTTCTTTACTCTTATTTATAGCATCTGCCACTATTTTAACGGGAACTGTTTTTCCTATCAACTTCATATCTTTATGAGTCATAATGTACCCATTTCTGTCTAATAATACTGGATATCCCTTTGCTCCAATTTGAATACTATTCGCCATTTTAGTTAATGTCTCAAGAGAAATATCTACGGCTAATACTCCTACAAATTCATTATTGGCTGATTTATTATATATCGGTATTGCAGCAGAAATAACGGGCTTTCCGGTATCTTCGTCTATATATGGGTCTGTCCAAATTAATTTTTTACTAGCTACAGCCTGCTTATACCAAGGTCTTACAGTAGGGTCAAATCCTTCTTTTATATCTGTCTCAGGATACAAATACATTTTTTTATCTTTTGTACCTAAATATATGCTCTTTATATCTTTATGAGCTTTTATATATCCCTCAAAATTCTTTAACATTCGCTCAACGCTTTCAGGATTATCAAGAACTTGCTGTAAGTCTTGTTCATAACTCATTGCTGTAAAACTTTCTTCAATTCCTTTAAAATAGCTATCAATCGTCAATTTTAATTGTTCTATTATTTCGGAAGTCGCATCTTTTAAGCCTTCTTCTAACATCTTTACCGATTTTAAATAAGACATTATTCCGAAACCAGACATCAATACGACTATTACCAAGATATACATAGAGGTTATTTTAAACCCCAACCCATATCTCCTTTTCCCCTTGCTTTTCATAAAACTTACCCCCTTTAGATAAATTTTACTTAATGCTTCGACAAAAATATACTTTCTCTTTCAAATTTCGACAAAAAAATATATATCCCTTCTTTTTTTAAAATAAAAATAGGAACATAACGTTCCTAATCTATTAATAAATCTATAAAATGAGACTAAAGTACCAAAAAAGTATTTTATCTATTTATTCTCTCTTTTAACATATATGACAACGTAAATAAACTTTCATTTAAATGAACGTTTTCAACAACAACATCATCTGGAACTTTTAAATCTTTCGGCGCAAAGTTCCAAATTCCCTTCACCCCACTATTCACAAGTTTATCAGCTATTTCTTGACTAACGTCTTTAGGCGTACAGATTATTCCTATATCTATCTGATTTTCTTTAATGAAGTCCTCTAACTCTTTAACATCTCTAACTTTTATACCTCTTATTTCTATTCCTATAACTTCAGGTTCTACATCAAATATAGCTTTAACCTTGAAACCTTCCTCTTCAAAAGAACGATAATTAGCTATTGCATGACCTAAATTGCCGGCTCCTATTATTACAGTATTATATACTCTATTAAGACCTAGTATTTTACCTAATTGATTATGCAAGTCTTCAACATTATAACCATATCCCTGCTGTCCAAACCCTCCGAAATTGTTTAAATCCTGCCTAATCTGTGATGCAGTAAACCCTGTAAGCTGACTCAACTGTTGAGACGAAATTCTCTTTACTTCATTCTCCATTAATTCTCCAAGATATCTATAATACTTCGGCAATCTTCTTATAACAGCCATAGATACTTTATTGCTCTTTCTCATCTCTCTACCCCTCACTTCAAGAAATTTAAAATTTAAAATTCAAAATTTAAAATTATTATTATAGAGTATATTTTTAATATGATGTTTATTCTGTTAATTTCAGGTGTATTGTACCATTTTGTCAGTATTCTGTCAAACTTTTCACATCTACACTATATCATCCAGAAAATCGCTTTTGGAATTTATAAGAAATAAAGTAAATTCTTATAATATTTTGGTTAGATAGCTGCAAGATTAAACAATCATCTTTAATATTATTTTATAATATTAATAATTAACTTTAAAGTAAAAACATTTTATAACTTCATTGTATCAGTTTTATAGTTTAACTTGTATCCTTTTTCTGTTAAAATTATATACAAAGCATAATTTAACATGAGTTAAAGGAGTTGTCTTTATGATTGTATTATCATGCAGTAATTTATCTAAATCATATTCTATCTATAAAATTCTAGACAATATATCATTCACCATAAATGATGGAGAAAAAATAGGTTTAGTTGGATTAAATGGTACAGGTAAATCTACTCTATTTAAAATATTAGCCGGTAAATTAAGTAAAGATTCAGGAGAAATTTATATAGCTAAAGACCATAAAATAGGATTTCTTGAACAGAACACACAAATCGAAAGTAATAATACAGTATTTGAGGAAACTTTAAAAGTCTTCAGACACCTTATCGACATGGAAAAAAAGTTAAGAAATTTAGAAGAGGAAATAAGTATCGAAGGTAAAAATGGTTCATCAGCAAAACTACAAAATCTAATGAATCTTTACTCAAAATTAATAGAAGAATTCAATGACAAAAATGGATATGGATATAAAAGTGAGATAAAAGGGGTTTTAAAAGGTCTGGGTTTTACTGAAGAAGAATTTAATAAACCCATAAACAAATTAAGTGGAGGACAAAAAGCTAGAATTTCACTAGCAAAATTATTACTTGAAAAACCCAATATTTTACTTTTAGATGAACCAACAAATCACCTTGACATAGAAGCTATAGACTGGCTTGAAAAATTTATAAAAGATTATAGAGGAACTGTAATAGTGATTTCTCATGACAGATATTTCCTAGACTCCGTTACAAATAGAATATTTTTAATTGAAAATTCTACCCTCAAATCATATAACGGGAATTATTCGACCTTTATGAAAAAGAGAAAAAAAGAACTCGAACTTTTACAGAAAAAATATGAAGAACAACAAAAAGAAATTAAAAGGCAAGAAGAAATTATTAAAAAGTTTATGTCATATGGTGGTAAACGATATATAAGACAAGCACAAAGCAGACAAAAAATGCTCGATAAAATGAAAAAAATCGATAAACCTGTACAAGATCATAAAAAAGCAAAAATAATATTTGAACCTAAAGTAAAAAGTGGTTATGAAGTTCTTAAAGTCAGAGATTTATCGATGAATTTTGATGATTTTAATCTCTTTAAAGATTTATGCTTTTCTATATATAGAGGAGAAAAAGTAGGGCTTATTGGTCCTAACGGTATTGGAAAAACAACACTATTTAAAATTATCTTAAACAAAATTACTCCAACAAGTGGCGAAATAACTCTAGGGCATCATGTAAATATAGGTTATTATGACCAAGAACAGTCAAATCTTAATCCCGAAAAAACTATTGTAGATGAAATATGGGACGAAAATCCTAATCTTGATCACTATCAAATAAGATCTGTACTTGCAAAATTCTTATTCCAGGGAGATAATATTTTCAAAGAAATCAGTACTTTAAGCGGCGGAGAAAAAAGCCGATTAGCTCTACTAAAATTAATGCTGTCTAAAGCAAATTTTCTTCTAATGGACGAACCTACTAATCACCTCGACATAGATTCTAAAGAAGTTTTAGAAGATGCCCTTAAAGATTATGAAGGAACGCTACTTGTCATATCACACGACAGATATTTCTTAAACAAAGTAACAGATAAAATATTAGAACTAAACAGTAACGGAATTAAAGAATATCTCGGTAACTATGATTATTATTTAAATAAGAAAAAAGCTAATGAAATTCAAGAAGAAATTTCTGATGATAAAACTAAAACTCAAATTAAAGCAGAAAGAAAAAGATTAAAAGAACAGCAGAAAAAAGAGAAAAAATTAAAAGAAAGAATTAAAAATTTAGAATCTAAAATTAGTCAATATGAAGAAAAAATATCTGAATTAGAAAAATATATGTGCAAACCAGAAGTCTTTAATAATCCAACCAAAAGTATAGAAGTAAGCACTGAAGTTAATAATTTAAAAAATGAACTTAATAAGCTCTATGATGAATGGATGGAATTAACTGATAATTAAAATAATTTAAATCTTAACTGTGGACAAGATGCAAATTATGTCAACATTCTACAGTGCAACTTGTCCACAATTTTTTATCTCACACTATAAAAATAGTTATTATGCCCAAATAATCCACAAAAAATCCACATTATCCACATACTTATCAACATTTATGTATTAAGTCAACAACAAATTTATATTCTTTTTCCACATTATCCACAATTATTTGTTTAAACAGAAAATATGTTCTGTGAACAAAATGTGTCTAATTATTAACAATAATGTCGAAACAGTATTTATATTTAGTTAACATAAATATATCTACATAATTTAATATTTCTTCTCTCCAAGTTTGAGATTAGGTATCGCATTTAATGTTAAATCAGCTCTATATCCTCTTAAATAATCGTAGTATGCAGCACATCCAATCATCGCTGCATTATCTGTACATAATTTTTTTGACGGATATCTTAATTTTAATCCCTCTTCAGCACATCTTCTACTCATAAGATTTCTCAGCCCTTCATTTGCGGCTACACCACCAGCTAAAGCAACTATATTAACTTTCTTATTTTTAGCTGCTTTTATCGTTTTATCTACCAAAACCTCTATAACAGATTGCTGAAAACTAGCTGCTACATCTTCCACTACTATTTCTATACCTTTTTGTTTGGAATTATTTAAATAATTTAATACAGCAGATTTTAATCCACTAAAACTAAAATCGAAACTTCCATCATCTAAATATACTCTAGGAAAATCAACAGCATTTTTATTACCTACTTTGGCTAGTTTATCTATAATAGGACCTCCTGGATATCCAAGCCCTAATGCTCTTGCAACTTTATCAAATGCCTCACCAGCAGCATCATCTCTCGCTTTACCAATTACTTCATATTCGCCGTAATCTTTAACTAAAACTAAATGTGTATGTCCTCCTGATACGACTAGACAAATAAATGGAGGCGTTAACTCTTTATGCTCTATAAAATTAGCACATATATGGCCCTCTATATGATTCACTCCTATTAAAGGTATGCCCTTACCAAAGGCTATGGCTTTAGCCGTAGACACCCCAACTAATAAAGCTCCAACTAGTCCCGGTCCATATGTAACTGATATATTATCTATATCATCAAATGTAATATCGGCTTCATCTAAAGCCTGCTGAATGATTATATTAATATTTTCAATATGCTTTCTTGAAGCAACTTCTGGAACAACTCCACCAAATTTTTTATGTATTTCTATTTGAGAAGAAATAATATTAGATAAAACCTCTCTACCATTCTTTACAATAGCAACAGAGGTCTCATCACAAGAAGTTTCTATAGCTAAAGTTATAATATCTTTCATGCTTTCCAAACTATCTCCCTCCACTTCATTCATATATGGTATATTATAACCTAACAACTGATTAGATACTAGAGAATTTAAGTCATTGTCTTTCATTATCAAAAACATACATAATATTGATTAATAAACTAATACTAAATATATATCCTATTTAGGAGAGTGTGGAAATGGAGAAAAGAAAATCTCTTTATAATAGAATTTCAGAAGCCAACATTCTGCCAGATGGGTTATTAAAAGAGGTTAGCTATGATGTTTTAGCATTAGCAATAGTTGCTAAAAATAGACCATTAGTTTCAAAGAATGAAAATAGTAATTTAAAATAATTTTGGGCACCGACCGGTGCCCTTTTAATCTAATTTTACATCCATATTTGATAGTATTTCATCCACTAAATTGATATCGCATTTATTGTCTTCAGTAAAGTGTTCACAATTCACACAGCTTTTATTTTTATCGTCAATTGCTGATGTAGAACTTACCATAGAAGCTCCTTTTGGCCTATACTGACTGCAATTTTGAGCTACCATTTTCAATTGTTCTCTGCTGGCCATCCGCCACCCTCCTTTTATCTTTTGCAATTATTATTTCAAATATATACTATTATTATTCATCTCATGGATTGTGACGGTTTAATAGTTACATCGCAGCTCCTGCAGCCTTCAAAGTAGCTAATCCTCCAGTTATTAAAATCCAAGTTATCCAAGGCAACAATACTGCCAAAGCGGATTTTTTTCTTGGTATTCCATATACTTGAGAAATACCTATAATGGATAATATCTGATACCAAATTATAAATATATCAATTTGAGCTAATATACTGTATAATAATCCGCCAACCATTGATTCTGGTAATAGCACTGCAAAATTGATAAGCACATCAAATTTTCCTATTATTAAAGAAATAATAGTTATAATAACCTGACCCAATAATATGGGTATGTAAGCATGTGCAACAACTGAAAAAGCATTTTTAAATTTTCCATCTCCTCCAAAAACACATGCGAGTCCATTAGTTAAAAAACTCTTAAATACCCAAACAACTATAGGAACAACCGCCATAGCAATTATTGATATATAAAGTTGTGTGTTAACTAAATTTTCTAAATTTGGCACTTCAGTACCTTGTTTTGCAAACTGCTGTGCTAGTTTAGTAAGTAGAAATTCTTTATAGCTGTCTAATCTTAATAATATTAATAACACCATTCCAATACTAACTAATAATATTGGAAATAAAACTCTAGGATGTTCTCGTAAATTATCAAATAATTTAACTGGATTTACAAATACATACTTTAACCTTTCCCACCAAGTAAATGGTCTAGTTTCATTCACATTTTCATTTTCATTTTCATTCATAATTTCATTATTAGTTTGATTTAAATTTTCAGTCATATTCCCACTCCTTTTTTTAAATTGATTTTAATTTGAATATTTTATTCATATCTCAATGCTTCTATTGGGTCAAGTTTTGCAGCTTTATTAGCTGGATATATTCCAAAAAATATTCCAACACCAGCAGAAAACAATACTGCTATTAAAATAGTAGCTATCGATACTGTTGGTGGTAAGCCCATCGAAACGGCAATAATATTTGCAATAGCTAAACCTAAAATTGTTCCTATTAATCCACCTATACCCGATATTATCATGGCTTCAACTAAAAACTGCATAAGAATATCCTTTCGTCTAGCTCCTATAGCCTTTCTTATACCTATTTCCCTTGTCCTTTCTGTTACAGATACAAGCATTATATTCATTACTCCAATTCCACCAACTAGTAAAGATATTGCTGCTATTGCACCTACAACTTTTGACAAAATTCCTAATATATTATCCATAATCTGCATTTGTTTCTTTGCACTCTGACTCATATAATAATTGTTACCTGAATTTCTATGACGCCTTTCTATTAGTTTTATTATGTCTTTAGAAACTTCTTCAATCCTACTACTATCTGCCATGTTCACTTCAATAGCCCAGTATCTATCACCATATCCTAATTTTTTTATATATGTTACAGGTAAATATATATTTGTAGGTATTTCCTGAGCAAATTTTTCGGCTAACTTTTCAAATGAAGAAGCCTTAGTTTCATATACTCCAACTATTGTAAATGATATATTTGAATATCCAGTATCAACAAGTATCTTTTCCCCTATAACATTAGTCCTTTTAAAAATTTTCATTGCAAGCTCTTTGTCTATTACTCCAACACTTCTCTTTCCCTTTACATCTGACTCTAATAGAAATCTACCATTAACAATATCTATATTTTCAATTTTATTATAGTCTTCATTTACTCCATATAGTGTAACTGAAGCTGTCTCTCTGCCTTTATTTGCCTTACCTGCAATATTAAAATTAGGAGATATTGCCTTTATATCATTCTTAAATACTCTCTTAATATTTTCAATATCATCATCGTCAAATTGGTCTCTATATTTAGGATTTTTATTCCAATTCATCCAAAAAACAACCCTATTTGTACCAAATCTCTCAAATTCACTTCCTATTTTCGCTTTACTTCCTTGCCCCAAAGATACAATAGTAATTACTGAGGCAATGCCTATTATTATACCCAGCATTGTTAGAAATGAACGCATTCTATTAGCCCAGAGGCTAGAAAGTGCAACCTTTATGCTTTCTAAAAAATTCATATTCTCACCTCTTCTCCTGTCCTCATATTATGAATACTTATTTAATCTGTCTATCTTCTATAATCACTCCATCTCTAAATGTAACAACTCTTTTAGCCTTCTGAGCTATATCTGGTTCATGAGTTACAATAACTATTGTTACTCCTTCTTTGTTGAGGTTTTCAAAAATATCCATAATTTCTTCCCCAGACTTTGTATCTAAATTACCTGTCGGCTCATCAGCCAATATTATTGCTGGATTGTTAACCAAAGCTCTAGCTATAGCAACCCTCTGTCTTTGACCTCCAGACATTTCATTAGGTTTATGGTTTATTCTATCTCCGAGTCCAACTTTTTCTAATAATTCTATAGCTCTCTTTCTTCTTTCTTTAGCCGAAACTCCTGCATACATCATTGGAAGTTCAACATTTTTTAATGCAGTTGTTCTTGATAGTAAATTAAATGCTTGGAATACAAAACCTATTTTTCTGTTCCTTATCATAGCTAATTCATCGTCATTCAATCCCTGAATACTTACCCCATCTAATATATATTTCCCTTTTGTCGGTTTATCCAGACACCCCAGTATATTCATTAAAGTAGATTTTCCAGAACCTGATGGTCCCATAATAGCTACAAATTCTTCTTTTTCAATATTAAGATTGATATCTTTCAATGCAGTAACAGAAACATTTCCCATTTTATATACTTTAGTTAATCCCTCTAGTTTAATCATTTCTTATCACCTTTCAATATACTAACTTCCATTCCATCTTTTATTTTTTCAGTAGGATTTAGTATTATTTGATCTCCTTCTTTTAAATCTTTAGAAATTATTTCTGCTTTTAAGTCTCCTTCAACACCCATTAAAATTGGAATTTCTACAGCTTTCCCTTCTTCTACTTTAAATACAACTATACTTCCATCTTTTTTGTGATATAAAGCCTCATACGGAACTACTAATGCATCTTTCTTATTTGCAGTATTGATAGAAACATCTGCTGAAAATCCAGGTTTTATTTTTTCATCAGGATTTAATATATCAATCTTTATTTTTACATTTGTTTCAATGCCTCTCCCTGTATTCATTTCAGTTGCTACAGGTGATATATATGAAACTTTACCTTTATATTCTCGATTTTTGAATGCCTCACCTGTTATCTTAACTTCCTGCCCTAATTTTATATCGTTTATATCGTATTCACTAATATTTACCTCTATCTCTAATTTACTTGTATCATCGATAATAAATAGAGGTGACGCTGTATTAGCCGGTACCCCAAGTTTAGCTCCTGAATAAACAATAACCCCGTCTATTGGACTTTTTATTATAGATTTACTAATCTCTTCTTTTTGTTTTTTTAGGTTCAATTCCTGCAATTCGATTCTCTTTTTCTGACCTTCTACATCTTTAGCTTTTTTTGCATCTTCTAACTGTTTTTGAGCTAACTCAAAATTAATTTTAGCCGTAGCTAATGCCGAACTATCAGCTTCTAATTGCGATTTACTTATCGCTCCAGCTTCATACAGCTTAACAGAATTCTGATATTTTTTTTGAGCATTTTCATAATTTAATTTTGCATTTTCCAAGTTTTTCTCAAGTTGAAAAGTATCTTTACCTTCAAGCATGTTCTTTAAATTCTGCTTTTCTATTTCCAAATTTATCTCTGCAGCCCTTATGTTAAATTCAATATCTTCTGTGTCTAACTTCGCCAGTACTTGACCTTTAGATACTTTATCCCCTTCTTTAACTAATATTTCTTTTATTTTATATGGAAGTGTTGTTACTACATTTCTATTCACTTTAGATTTTACAGTACCATCTGAAATTATTATCGAAGATATGTCCTCTTTGGATACTTCAACTGTTTTTACAAATATTCCCCTTTTATTTTCCTTTTTAGCTGCTTTGTATGCCCCCACTCCTATTATTACTATTCCTAAGATCACTAATAGAGAAATTGCTAAAGCTTTTTTCCCCTTTGCCATATAAAAACCTCCTGTTCTTTTAATATGTCTATCAATTTTGACTTTTTTAATATTGACTTATCTTATTTCTACAAAATTATTCAATTTCCTGCCAAAATATTAATTTAAAATGTATCATATAATAAAAATTTAAGATGTGATAAAACTCACATCTCTTTCCACATTATTATTGCATCTTCTTTTGTATCAGAATAATATCCCGGTCTTACACCACACTGCTTAAATCCATATTTTTTATATAGAGACTTAGCTATATCATTCGATTTCCTAACCTCTAAAGTAATCCTACTTATTCCTCTTTCTCTACAAATATCAATAAGAGCTTCAACTAATAAATTCCCTACTCCCAATCCTCTAAAATCAGGATGAACGGCTATATTTGTTATGTGGCCTTCATCAATAATAAGCCAAATTCCGCCATATCCTATTACTTTATCATGAATAGAAGCTACAACATACTTGGCAAGCCTATTCTCATTGACTTCCTTTACAAAAGCCTCCCTTGACCATGGAGTTTTAAATGATTTTCTCTCTATATCGATGACTTCATCAATATCTTTTTCCGTCATCTCTTTTATTACAATTTTACTCATTTTTCTCACCACAACATTTAATTTTCTCTTCATATTCTCTCTGTGCTTGGGACTTTCTTAAATAATCGGGAACTAAATCGAAAAAGTTTTCGAATTTTCCTTCTTTTGCCCTTGATAATGCTAATTCTGCAACCGATGATGCTCTCGCCATATTTGCAGATTTCGGTGCAAAAAATACTCTATCTCCCAACGCTTCAATTATTTTCTGCCTATAAACCAACGTGCCATCGCCATTAACAATAATGCTTTCATCTCTTTCCTTTAAAATATTCATAAGCTCATCTAATTCTACCGCATCTGGTTTTTGTATAACACAAAGACTGCCATTTTCCCATTTATAAATTCCAGTAAATACTCTGTCTCTTCTAGCATCCATCATTGGTACGATAATTCCTTCAGAATATGGTAAATTAAATGCTAAAGCGTCTAATGTCGGTATGCCAATAACCTTTTTCCCAAGAGCATGTGCCAAACTCTTTATAGTCGCTACCCCTATTCTTAAACCCGTAAATGAACCCGGGCCAATTGATACTGCAAAAACATCTATATCCTCTGGTTTTAATTCGCTACTTTCTAAAATTTCCTTAATTATAGGCATTATTTTTTGAGAATGAGTCCTTTTATTATTTAATATGTACTCACTAATCAATCTATCTTCATCAAGTATAGCACAAGTTGCAACAATACTAGATGTATCTACCGCTAATACTTTCACTATTTAATCAACTCCTTAACAATTTCTTCATACCTATTTCCTTTAGCCTCTATTATTATTTCTCTATCATCAATTTCTTTTCCTCTTTTTATAGTAATATCTAATCTTTCTAAAGGAAGTATATCTTCTATTATACTAGCCCATTCGATAATAGTAACCCCTTCCGAATATATGTATTCTTCAAATCCTAAATTGTACATCTCATCTATGTCATCTATTCTATATACATCAAAATGATATACTGGATATCTTCCTTCGTATTCATTAATCAACGTAAAAGTAGGGCTAGTAACATAATCTTCAACACCAAGTCCTCTGGCTATTGACTGTGTTAATGTTGTTTTTCCTGCCCCCAAATCACCATTTAAGCATAAAATATCACCACTCTTTAAAAGTTTTCCTAATCTATATCCAAAAGAATAAGTTTCTTCAGGACTATTTGTTTTTATTTTAACCATAATTTCATCCTTCCTATCATTCATTTTTTATCTTATGCACAAATTCTGCAATTCTATTTAATCCTTCTATTAATTCATCTGTACTACATGCATAAGAAATCCTTATATAATCATCCATTCCAAAGGCTATACCGGGTACAACTGCTACTTTGCTTTCTTCAAGTAATCTGTCTGCGAAATAAACCGAAAAACTCCCATTATAGTCCATATTCTGCTTCAATTGAGAAATATCAATAAATAAGTAAAAAGCTCCTTCAGGATAAATAAATGATAATGGTTCTATTTCTTTTAATATTGAAACTGCCTTATCTCTGCGGCCTTTATAAATTTTAACCATCGCCTTCATTTCTTCTTCACAATAGGATAATGCTCCAAACGCCGCCCATTGTGATATCGTTGAAGGATGAGAAATTAAATGTCCCTGTATAGTAGAAATGGCATCGGCTATTTCTCTATTAGAAGCTGAATATCCTACCCTCCATCCAGTCATAGAAGCCGATTTGGAAAGTCCATTTATAGTTATCGTTATATCTTTAGCCTCATCAGAGATAGCAGCAGTGCTCTTATAATCGTCAATATAGCATATCTTCTCATATATTTCATCTGAAATTATATATATATTATTCTCTAAACAAAACTCAACTATTGGAATTAACTCTTTTTCTCTATATATGATTCCAACTGGATTTGACGGATTAGAAATTATTATCGCCTTTGTTTTTGTATTCACAATTTTCTTCAATTCTCCAACCGTAACCTTAAAATTATTAGATTTATCTGTATCTACGAATATAGGCTTTCCACCTACCAATTTAACCATTTCAGGATAACTTACCCAATATGGTTTAGGTATAATTACCTCGTCTCCTTCATCTAACAAAGCTAATAATGAATTGGTTATAGAATGTTTAGCTCCATTAGATACCACTATCTCATCAACTTCATAATAAATTTCATTTTCGCTTAATAGTTTGTTTTGAATGACTTTTTTAAGCTCATTTAATCCTGAAGCCAAATCATATTTCGTTTTATTATTGTGTATAGCTTTAATCGCTTCCTCTTTAGCTCTGTCTGGAGTAAAAAAATCTGGTTCTCCAATGCTTAAATTAATTATATTTAATTCTTTTTCTTTAAGTTTTTTTATTTTACTACTTATACCAATTGTAAATGACGGAGTAATATTACTTAATCTTTTAGATAGCACCTATTTTCTCTCCTTTTTATTTTTCTTTACCGCTATATATTTTATTATAATCCATAGGAAATTATTTTCCACAATTTCAAGAATAAATTCAAATATAATTTCCGTCATGGATTTCAATAAAATCTACCTTGTAAAATTTTTATTCAATTTTAATCAAAGATTTTATTATAATCCATAGGAAATTATTTTCCACAATTTCAAGAATAAATTCAAATATAATTTCCGTCATGGATTTCAATAAAATCTACCTTTTCAATACAAAAAATAGAGGGCTATGCCCTCGATTTTGAACTATCTGTGTAGGATTGGTGATATTCTCTTATACAATAGAATTGTGGCTAATGATACTATTACTCCCTTTAATAAATTGAAAGGAACTATTGCAAATAGAATAAAAGTTTTGTAATCAGCAACAAATTTATTAACCTTAGCTCCCATTTCAACAAAAGCATCTACCGGAGCACCAAACAATTTTGCATAAAATGGTATTAAGAAATAATAATTAGATAAAGAAGCTATAAGAGTCATCATTACAGTCCCTATAACCATACCTAAAATTGCACCTTTAAATGTCTTGTTTTTAAAATAAATATATCCTGCAGTATAAACTAATGCACTTCCCACTAGAAAATTAGCCAATTCTCCAACACCCATAGTCGAAGTTCCTTTAATCACAAGGTGAAGTATATTTTTTACAAATTCAATCATAACTCCGGCCATAGGCCCTAGTGCAAAAGCTCCTATTAAAGCAGGTATATCACTTAAATCAATCTTTAAAAACTCTGGTGTAAACCATAAAGGTACTTCAATATACATGATAAGAAATGAAAGTACTGATAATACAGAAATTTTTGTAAGCATTCTGGTGTTAAGTCTTTCTCTTATTGCTAACATAATACCCCTCCATTTATATTTTTATTTTTTGGGAGAGGATTAGAAAATTAGAAACTCCTGAAGACAATCTTCAGGAGTTTAAGTACATAAGAACATACTAATCTTCTCCCATCCAGACTTTAACTGTCGGCCCTGGAATTTCACCAGATCAACTGCAATGCAGCTCGCGGGCTATACCGCCGGTCGGGAATTTCACCCTGCCCTGAAGACTAGAAAAAAATATATTTAATTTTCACCTTTATTATCACATTATTATCTATTTTTGTCAAGAAGTAAAATACGGCTTTTCGCTATTCGACTGGCAAAAAATAACATCGAATAACCAATACCAAATATCTTACATCTAATTTTACATTTTCAATTTTAAATTTTATTTTTATAAATCACCTTCCCATCAATTATCGTTGCATATACTTTGCAGTCAATATCTCTTAATGGATGACCGTCAAATATAACGATATCGGCATCTTTTCCTACTTCAATACTTCCGACTCTATCATCTATTCCCAATATCTCGGCAGCATTGATAGTTATAGCCTTAAATGCCTCCATTTCGTCCATACCTGATTTAACAGCAAGTCCAGCACAAAGAGGTAAATATTGAAGCGGTATTACCGGTGAATCTGTCATTATTGCAACTTTAACTCCTGCTTTTTGCAATATCCCAGGTGTTTCAAAAGTTAAGTTTTTGAGCTCAAATTTACTTCTATCAGTTAAGCTCGGTCCAACTATAGCAGGTTTACCTTCTTTTACTAGATGTTCTACAATCAAATGACCTTCAGTACAGTGATCTAATGTTATATCTACATCAAACTCTTTAGCTATCCTTATAGCAGTTAGTATATCATCTGCTCTATGAACATGAGCTTTAAGCGGGATTTCTTTTCTAATTACTTTTGCCATAGCTTCCATTTTCATATCAAATTCAGGCATTTTTGATTCATCTTCTTTAGCTTTTTCTAATTTCTCAACATACTCTTTAGCTTTAAAAAGTGTTTCTCTAAGTTTCGCTGCAGTTGCCATTCTCGTAATTGGAGATTTCTTTTGGCTATGATAAACTCTTTTAGGATTTTCTCCAAAAGCTACTTTCATAGCTAAAGGTTCTTTTACAATCATGTCATCTACTCTATTTCCATATGTCTTTATGGCTACAAATTGACCGCCAACTACATTAGCACTACCTGGACCTGTTGCTACACATGTAACGCCACCTTCATATGCCTCTTTAAATGTCCTATCCATAGGGTTTATGCCATCGATAGCTCTCAAATGTGGAGTTATTGGATCAACCCATTCATTGCCATCGTCCCCTTCAAAACCTATACCATCTTCCCATATTCCTAGATGGCAGTGTGCATCAATTAATCCCGGAGTTACTAATCTTCCATTAGCATCAATTATTTCAACATCTAATGGTACAACTATGTCTTTACCTACTTCCTTAATCTTTCCATTTTCAATCAAAATACTTCCATTTTCGATTATTTCTCCAGTCATAGTTAAAATCCTACCATTTTTAATTAACAACATTTTCTCTTCCCCCCAACTTTTTTTCTTTATCAATTACGCTTTTTATAGCTTTGATAACTTCTTTAATCGTACAAGGTTTATGCATTATGTATTCTATTTCACTTAAATCTTGTTCATCTAAATCATTTGGCCATCCTGTCATTAAAATAATTTTTAAATCCTTTCTAATACTTTTTATTTGCCTAGAAAGCCTAATACCATTCATCTTTGGCATAGCTAAATCACAAACTATTATATCATATTTTTTCTTAGACAATCTCTTTAAAACATTATTGCTATTAGTTTCGATATCTGATTCTATACCTATTATCCTAAACATCTTCTTCAAAGAATAAGCTACATGGGCCTTATCATCTACAATTAACACATTCAACCCATTAAATTTTGGTAAAATGTTATCTTCGGCAGTATATTCCCCTCCTTTCTGATACCTATTAAATGAAATAATAAACTTTGTTCCCACTCCAACTTTACTCTCTACCTCTATACTACCATTATAACTTGATATTATATTTTTAGCTATACTTAATCCCAAACCCGTTCCTCTAGATTCTTTTGTACTAAAAAACGGTTCAAAAATCTTATCCTTAAATTCATCTGGTATCCCGCACCCCGTATCTTCAATACAAACATAAGCTTTATTCCCTTTATCATAAGTTCTTATCGTTAATTTGCCTCCATCTTCCATAGCATCTATGGCATTCAATATTATATTTAGAATAACCTCCCTTATCTCATAAACATCACAATATATATAACTGTTTGAATTCAACTCTTTCACTAAAGTAAATTCTCTCCCTTTTACATCATAAATGTTTTTCCATTTAGGTCTCGCCATATCTATAGAAGTCTCTACAATACTATTAAGAAGTATCGCCTTCTTATTAGAACTTACTCTTTTCCTAGTAATTTTTTGTATTCTATTAACTATCGCCTTTCCATCAAGAGCCGAATTGTATATTATTTCAAGATTTTTCTTTATTTTTTCATCTTGCACCTGATATAAAAGTAATTGGGATAAGCCTATAATAGTAGTCAATATATTATTGAAATCATGTGCTATCCCTCCAGCAAGTTCCCCTAATGTCTTGAATTTTTCAGCTCTCAACAAATCTGCCTGATGTTTCTCAATTTGTTTCTGCTTATCCAACAAGGCCAATATTGTGTTGCCGATTGCTTTTAGAAATGACATATGATGATAGAAATGCTGTTTACTGTTATATGAGGCCAGTATAAGAAATGCAATAGGATTGTTCTCATCTTTACCTATAGGCACTTTAACTAATGACTTTATACCAAGTTGATTTATTAATCTATTTTCTAATTGACTGTCATCATATATTTTTATTCCCTGTTTAAATTCTTCTCGAAATCTATTTTCATCTAAAGTTTGATTAGCAATATATTTGTCAATCTCATAGGGCAAATTATACTTTATTATAGACTCCAAATTAAAATCGGTATCTAAATATGTGAAAATTAACCCAAAGTCAGCATTTACCACTTTACAGATTTTTTCTAATGCCGATTCCAATAGATGCCTACTATTATGTTTATATGAAATATCTAAAATAAGTTCATTTAATAATTCAAGTTTTTTATTTTCTTTATATAATTCGACCTTATCTAAGTATAAAATCCTTAAATACTTATAAAAAAGCTCTATCTCATTGGGATTATCTATCTGAAACACATTTACACTATCGTTATTTATTATAATAAAAACGTCATGAAGAGGAACTAAACGATAGAAATATTCTTCCGTAAAATTATCAATTAAATATTCTTTTATAATCATAATTTCCTTTTCTTTAGCAAATTTCTTAATTTTCTTATGATATTCATATATTATATCTAAATCCATTTTATCATTATAAAAATCATCTATGATTCCATATATTATTACTTTTTTATATCCTTTTTTATAACAATTATTAATTAATTTTTCATAAAATTTTACTATATTTTCTACTTGGAGTACTCCTTCCTTAAGATATTTTTTCTGAGCAGAAATAAATATAAGCTGCCCTTTTTTTATCAACTCATCTATTACTAGCCCCCATTTTTCTAATTCCTCTTTTTCTGTATGCAATTGACTAATAAAATTATATATGTATATAAAACACCCATCATTTTCAATAATATTTAAAACAAGATTTTTCAAATAGTTTTTTCTAAAATTTAATATGCTCGAATTTAAAACTCCCCAAAAAGCCCCTTTAATATATTTTATATCTATTTCATTATACAAAATGATACCCCCTTAAGTAAGCCTAAAAATGAGAACTTTTTGTGTAATTTCTACAGAGTTACAAAAATCCCTCTTTTTTTGTTAAAAAATATTAAATTTTTTTAATATTTTTTATTTTTAAATCGAGTAGGAGGTAGATGATTAATTCATCTACCGACCTCTCACACCACCGTACGTACCGTTCGGTATACGGCGGTTCATTAGGTTAAGTTCAAACTTGAACTCTGGCTTTCGCTATTGATGATGCCGAAGGTATACTACACGCTTCCTTCCTATCTTGGACTTCCAGTCCTACTTCAGTCGGAGAGCCTTCATATGAAGTTTTCTGTGGTCTTTGCATACCTCTCGAATCTTTCAATGCTACTTACCTCCCTAATGTTCGGTCCTTCCCTATCTATCCTAGGTTTTGATAGGTACTATGACCTCTGCTGACTTCTCAAGGTTCAGCTATACATCACTGCATAGGTTGTCATTT
>NZ_FQXO01000007.1 GCF_900129995.1 Caloranaerobacter azorensis DSM 13643
TGTAAATCCAAAGAATCACAACAACTAACTCTCTTTGATGTCTTGAATTTACACAATTTGAGCAGTTTTGTTATCTAATTTTGGGGAAACTTAAATTTTCTTAATATATATAACTATTTATTTGCTTCTTTTAATTTTAATATCATATCAATTTCCCTTATACTTCTATTTAACATTTTTGCAATTTCAACATTCTTAAATCCGTTATGTTTTAATTTTTGAACCTCATTTATCAAATTAATATTTTCGAAATTTTTAAATTCGCTGTTTTTAACTGTTTGATTGCTATTCATCAAAACTTTGCCAATTTCTTTTTCTTCATTTACATCTTGAATTTTCATATAATCATAAATCTCTTTTATTTTTTTTTCTAATTCAAATATTATTTGTTCAAATTCATCAATTTTTTGTTCAAGATGCTTAATATAATCTAGTGTCTCAAATTTATTATATTCTATTTCATCAAAATATCTATTTTTTTCTTCATTTTTCATCCAAACAATTAAAGATAATATAATTAATATAATACCTAAGCATATTAATAATATAGAAGTCATATTACAACCCCTCATCAAATTCTAACATCAAATCTACTACCTAAATAATCCCTTTTTATATCATTTTTTTTATTATCTTTATCTTCTCTTTTTTCTCTTTCATTATTAGAATTTCTATTTTTTTTATTGCTATTGTTATCCAGTTTTGCTCTATAAGGTTTTTTAGATTTATTAATAGTTTTTTGCTCTTTCTCTATATTTTTCTTGTTTTCAAGTACTTCGTTATATAAATTAGTAAATGACTTATCATTTTCAGACTGCTGAACTTTAGAAAGCATTTGCATTTTTGAAACTGCTAACCTTAAATCAGCAGTATTAATTTTCATAAATATCCCCCTAATTATTATTCAAATGGAGTAATTTTTATCTCTCCATCAATATTCACTAAAGTACATGGCCCAAGTTTTTCTCTTACAAACATAATACTATTTCCGATAACAATTTTAACCCCTGGGAAAATCTCTCTTTCAACCTTAACTTTACCATTAATTTGCATTTTTATTTTTTCTTCTATACTACTTAACTGTTCTTTTAAATCATTTAATTGATTAATTAAAACTTTTCTGCTATCTATAATTTTTATAAGTAGTTTCCTTTTCTCATCAGATAAATTGTTGCCTTTTGCCAGTCTAGTAAATAACTTTATTGTTTTATCAAGTTTTTCTAAATTTGATTTTATCTCATTTATTTTATTTTTGATTTCTGTATACTTTGATTTTAACTGTATATCTATTCCAACTTCTAATACCGTTACAGTACCCATTGGAGAACCTACTGTTTTTGCCCTAATTTCATTTTTGGCTTTACAAATTCCTCCAACAATTAAACCTTTTTTACCATTTACTTCAATATTATTACCAGAAATCACTTTACTATGCATTATTGCTTCTGCATGTATATCTAAATCGGCATAAATATCGCTATTTTCAATAAATTTTGTATAAATATTGCCTCTAGATATCAGCTTCCCTTTATGATAACCTTGTATACCTCTTTTAACTATTATGTTGCCATTGCTTTCAATAACAGCTCCTTCGACTACTCCATTTATTTCAATATCATTCATTGCTTTTACATAAAAGCCTGTAATAACATTTCCCTTTATTCTTACTGTACCATTAAAACTAATGTTTCCTGTTGAATTATCTACATTGCCAGCAATCTCAAAAACTTCGTAAACAACAATTTTCCCATTTCGACATACAACTTGTCCATCTTTTAATGCATATGCTGCATATCCATTTTCATATAAGATTACATTTTTACCTACTTTTAAAGATACTTCTTTACCTTTAATAGAAGGTATATTTTCACCAGTCACTGTAATACCATCTTCCCCATTTGTAGCAGGAATTCTTTCTGCCAATAATTCACCTTTCTTAACATTATTTATTATGTTTAAATTTCTGTAATCCACACTACCATCTTTTAAAATTTGAGGTTTACATATGTTTTCAATATTAAAATACCATTTGATATAACCATCTTTTCCTGCTACTGGTTTTTTCCCTTGAGCAATACAAATTTTTTTGTTATAAAGTTTATTTTCAAAAATTTCCTTTAACTTTTCATAATCAAGTCCATATTTTATTTTCTTTTTTACTTTATTAATAAATTCATCAAACTCTATATTTCTACCTCCATCAGGTGGTAACAAAGTTACATATCCAAACATCTTATCTTCTGATATATCAATTAAGACTTCTTCATCAATTAATATTTCTTCTTGTTTTGGTGCAAATCTTACAAAATCACTCTTATCATTTATTGCATTTACAATAGCTTCTAGATCATATTCTCTTATATGCTTTTTGTTAATTTGTTCTAGTACATCAGACAAACTAATTTCATTTTCCGCATCATTATTTATTTGAATATAAACACCATCTTCTAGATACTTAAATTCAAAATTATTGATATTTTTTTTATTTTCTAATTTGTCTAATTTTATATTCATCTACTCACCACCTGAATAATTAAAATATTCCTCTATGTTTTAACTTGCTTTTGATAGAAATAAGAGCTTTACTATGCAATTGTGATATTCTTGATTCAGAAACTCCTAAAATTTCACTTATCTCCTTATAAGTTAGTTCATTATAGTAATATAACGATATAACTAATTTTTCTTTCTCTGGCAAATCATCAATTATTTCACTGACTATAGACTTTATTTCTTTTTTTTCAAATTGTCCTTCTGGAGTATCATCACTATTTTTAAATATTATTTCATTACCAGAAGCAATAACATCTTCTAACGAAACAATATTATAAATCGAAACTTCTCTAAACAACTTTTCTACTTCTTTTTCATCGATCTTTAGCTTTTTAGCAATATCTTTATGTGTAACCGTTCTTCCTAATTTATTTTCTAGTTCTCTAACAACTGTTTCTAACTCTCTAGCTTTTTTTCTTAAAGATCTAGGAATCCAATCTAGTTTTCTCAAATTATCTATTATTGCACCTCTAATTCTAATTTGAGCATATGTTTCAAACTTTAATCCTCTATTGATATCAAATTTTTCTATAGCATCTATTAACCCAAATACTCCATAACTCAATAAATCATCAAATTCTATATTACCACTATAGTAGTTATATAGCCTTCCGGCTACAACCTTAACTAGATATACATATTCTTCTATTAACTTTTGTTTATATTCTATATTATTGGTAGATTTGTACCTATCCCAAACTTCTTCAATGGTCATATTAAAATCCTCCTGTAAGATAGGTTGCTATAATTATGTTATGTCTACTATAGCTATGACTGCCTTTAAATATATTTACACCCTTTACCAATTGTTCTTACCATTAAAGAACCGTCTTCACAGTTTAATTCAATAGTTCTACCATAATTTCCTCCTGTATCTTCAGCTACTATCGGAATACCATATTCTTTCAATTTCTTTTTTGATGCTATCACATTTCTTTCCCCTATTCTCAATAATTCATTTCGAGTGCTAAACTTAAACATTTGAGCCCCACCAGCTAATTTAGCTATTAGAATATTCTTATTAGCTCCAATCTTCAACATTTTTTCAATTAATATTTCAATTGCAGTATCTGCAAATTTTGCTTTATTTGAATTATTTTTTATATCTAAACTAGACGGCAACATTATATGAGCTAACCCGCCAATTTTGTTTGTTTTATCATATAAAACAATACCTACACATGAACCTAATCCTAAAGTTGTAATTATACAAGGTGATTTAGAAACTGCTAAATCTGCCATTCCCACTTTTATTACTTTCATATTTCAACTACCCCTAATTTTTTTAACATTGTTTCAAATGAATCTAATTCTGGTATTAAAAACAAATTTCCAGTTACTTGATTATTCCCTTCTTTAAATTGGGTTTCGATAAATAAAACTTTATCACTAATATAGCCAAACTGTATAGCAGGTACACTTAAAATCGCTCCTGCCATATCGAATGCTATTGATGGAACTGAAATTTTCAAAACCATATTAGAAAGCATACTTAAAGAATTTATATAAGAAGCAGCAAGTATGTTTCCAACTTCGGATAAAGCAGACATATCCATATCGGTAAATTCGTCTTTTTCATTACTACTTTTAAAAAGCAATTTCAATAAACAACGTGCAGAATCTATATCCAATATAAACATAATACTTCCTTTTATATCTCCATTCATTTCAAAATAAATACCAACAACAGGTTTTTCTGCTCCTCCAAGTACATTTGCTACTTCATTAAAATCTAATATTTTTACTTGAGGTACATCCATATCTATTTTTTCATTTATTATATTTGCTAGTGCAGTTGCTGCATTTCCAGAACCTATATTACCTATTTCTTTTAGTATATCTAACAACATGATATTCAAATTATTTATATCCATTATTAACACCTCTAAATACTTATTATGCTGTTTATAAAACCTTTTTCAGGTTCAAAAGCATAATTAATTTACCATCCTTTTTACCTATACCTTTAATAAACTCAACTGTATTTACTTCTCCTACTACAGGTGGATTGTCCACTTCATTATCATTTAAATAAATAACTTCTGATGAAGAATCCACTATTAATCCAATTATATAGTCTTGTATTGAAACTATCACGACTCTTGTATCATTATTATAATCTCTTATTGGCAAACCAAATCTTTCTCTTAAATCAATAACAGGAATAACTTCTCCACGTAAATTTATAACACCTTTTACATAAGGTTTAGTATTTGGTACTCTCGTTATATTTGAAATTTTTTCAATTGTTTTAACATACTCTATTTCAATGCCATAGCTCTCATCTTCTAATTTAAATAAAACATACTGATTCAAAATCTCACCTCCTGCTTATTTAAAATAAAGAATTTATATCGAGTATAAGAGATATACTACCATCTCCTAATATTGTTGCTCCTGCAATATATTTAGTTCCCGATAAATATTTCCCTAATGATTTTATTACTATTTCCTGCTGACCTATAAGCTTGTCTACAATTAATCCAGCTTCTTTATCGCCTTTTTTAGCAACAACTGTAATTAATTCTCCGCTCTCATCTTTATCTTTTGACTTTTGAACACCTAAAATTTCATTTAATCTAACTATTGGTAATGTTTTATCCCTAAATAAAACTACTTCATGATTCTGTATTTTCCTAATAGCTTGACTTTCAATAGTTGTAATTTCCTTTATAGAACTTAATGGTAATGCATAAATCTCGTCTTGTAATTTTATTAATAATGCTTGAATTATTGCTAATGTTAACGGTATTCTTATTGTAAATTTAGTACCTTTCCCTTTTTCAGTTTCAACTTCAATATTACCACCTATAGCTTCTATCTTGTTTTTAACTACATCTAGTCCAACGCCTCTACCTGAAATATCTGATATCTTTTCAGCTGTACTAAAACCTGCTTTAAAAAGTAAAGAAATTATTTCTTCTTTAGACATGTTATGTGCTATTTCTTCTGTTATTATTTTTTTATCCACCGCTTTACGCTTAACCTTTTCCAAATCGATACCTCTACCGTCATCCTCAACTTCTATAACTACATTATTACCATCTGGATATGCTCTTAAATATAAACTTCCTGTTTCTTCTTTGCCAACTTTTACTCTCTCTTCTGGACTTTCTATTCCATGATCTATCGAGTTTCGTATTAAATGTATTAAAGGATCACCTATTTCATCAATTACTGTTCTGTCTACCTCAGTTTCCTCACCAGACATAATTAATTTAATATTTTTACCTAAATCTTTAGATAAATCCCGTACCATTCTAGGAAATCTATTAAAAACTCTATCTATAGGTACCATTCTCACTTTCATAACTGCATCATGTATACTAGTAGTAATCCTTTCTAAATATTCAATTGCTTCATTCATATTATGATTTTCAGAATTACCACCGACTTCTTCCATTCTTGTTTTAATAATTATTAATTCACTTACAAGATTCATTAAATTATCAAGTCTGTCAATATCAACTCTAACAGTTTTTCCTACTTTATTATTTTTCTTTTTGCTTTTCTTTTCGGTCTTAGTTTGTGTTTTATTTTGTTTCTCATTAATCGCTTCATTAGTTTTCTCTATGACTTTGCTATTGTCCATACTATCTGTGATTTCAACTTTTTTTATTTCAATAGTTTCAACATCGGTTATCTTATTTAACTCCTCTAAAATAGAATTCTTATCACTTTTACTTAAAATTGTTATTGAAAAGCTTAAATCAAAATTTTCATCTTCTATGTCTTCAACTGAAGGTTTTGAATAAACTACCTCTCCATATCTTTCTAATGTATTAAATATAATGAATGCTCTTGCCGCTTTCAACATACAATCTTTCTTTAATACTACTTCAATCGTATAGGCGTTTAACCCATTTTCCTGTGCTTTTTTAATAACATTGGTAACATACTGATTAAGATTATTTCCACTATCAACCTTGTCATCTTCTAACATTTTTATGTTAGATTCAGATTGATGATCTTTATTATTTAAAATAGAATTCAACTTTATAATCAAATCTCTATTATCTTGCTCTCCTTCTTCACCTTCTTCAGCCACGACATTAATATATTCTTCAAGTGCATCAAAACATTCGAATAATAAATCGACAATGTCAGTATTAATAGTTAATTTATCGTTTCTTATTGCATCTAGCAAATTTTCCATTTCATGTGTCAGACTTGCTATCTTTGTAAAACCCATTGTTCCTGACATTCCTTTTAAAGTATGTGCTACTCTAAATATTTCATTAATTAGTTCTTTATCGTCTGGATTTTTTTCTAAACTAAGTAAACTCTCATTTAAACTATGTAAATGTTCTTTAGATTCATCTATAAATATATCAAGATATTGACTAATATCCAATTATAACACCCCCAATATATTCAAAATTTCATCTGAAATCGAATCTAAAGGTAATATTTTATTAATACCACCAATATTTATTGCAGCCTTTGGCATTCCAAATACAACACAGCTTTTTTCATCTTGTGCAATAGTAAAACCATTATTTTCTCTAATAAGTTTTATCCCATGACTTCCATCAGACCCCATTCCAGTCAATATTACACCTATCTTTTTAAGATATTTAATTTTTGCAACTGATTCCATTAAAACATCTACAGATGGTCTATGCCCAGAAACAGGTTTTTCTTTATTTAATCTTATATATACTTTATTAATACCCACTTCTTCTAATGTCATATGATAATCACCCGGAGCAATATAACAATATCCTCTCCTTACTAATTCTCCATCTTCACCTTCCTTTACTACAAGATGCGACATAGAATTTAATCTATTAGCTAGAGATTTAGTAAAACCCTTGGGCATATGCTGTACAACAACTAAAGCAGCATTTATTTCACTTGGTAAATTAGGTATTATTGACTGAAGAGCTCTTGGTCCTCCAGTAGAAGTTCCCAAAGCAACTATATAATCTAACTTTTCTTTTTTATTATCTATAACTATAGAATTTTTTTTAAAGACTGCATACTTATCTACTACAGTATTCGACAATATAGCACTTGCAGCTACTTTAACTTTTTTTATAATTTCTTCTCTCTTATCTCGACTTCCAACTTTGAAAATATTAGTTGGTTTTGTAATAAAATCAACAGCTCCATATTCTAAAGCTCTTAACGTCGCTTCAGCGCCCTGACTAGTTAAACTGCTAAGCATTATAACTGGTTTTTTAAACTTTTTCATAATCTCTTTTAATGCTGTAATACCATCCATTACAGGCATTTCAATGTCTAATGTAATAACATCAGGATTCAGATGAGGAATTTTATCTAACGCCTCTTTGCCATTCTTAGCAGTTCCAATTACTTCTATCATTCTATCACTAACCAAAATATCACTTATTATTTTACGCATAAATGCTGAGTCATCTACAACCAACACTTTTATCATAATTAGATCAGTCCTTTTTTCCTTAATTTTCTTTGTTGTTCAAAGATGTATTTAATCAAACGTTCTCTATCTTCATCTTTAATATCAGTAAACTTAACTCCTAAAGAAAATTTAAAATTATCATTTTCTATTTCTTGAACTCTTACAACTGTTCCTAAAGCTGTTATATTAAAATCTCCTATTGGTATCTGCAATTTTACTGAGTCTCCTATAGAATGTTTCAAATTACAAAACACCCTTATACCACTACCGCTAATATCCTTCGCTGTACAATTTTCAATAACCTCTTTCTCCTCATCGCGAATCTTTAAACTATATACTTTTTGTACATCTAATTTTACTGATAATCTATAATAATTCCTTTCTTGTATCTTTGTAATACAACTTATTCTTTCAATTTTTAATTTATATACATCTTTATATTCACGTTCAATAATTTTGGCTTTAAATACAAACCGTCCTTTATCTTCACGAAAATATGAAATTTCAATTAAGTTCCCAACGTGTAATGGTATTAATGTACTTTTTTGTATAGGACCGCTTATTATATAAATATCATCATCAATAATATCTAGCACCTGACTTGCATATTTATCATCTGTCTTTATATTAACTCTTTTGATTTCTATCTTATCGCCTATAACTGGATATTCACATAATGTCTTATTTTTGTGCATTAGATATGGTCCTCCTTTTAGAATAAATCTTTCTGTATATAATATTAGATTTATCAAAAATTCTATTTGCTATAATTTAAAAAATAATTTTTGAATCTTTCAATAAAATTTTTAAAATTATTATCATTGCTATTATCTTCGTTACCAACAATTTTTAAAGCAATAGCATTTATCCTTTTAACAAAAGAAGAATTCGGATGTAATAAAGTTATTGGCTTTTGGAGCTTTACAGATTCTACTAATAATTTACTGTTTTGTATATATCCCAAATTTATTAGCTCGAAATTTAAAAATCTTTTAGTAGCTCTATTTAATTTTTCATAAACTTCTTTAGCTTCATAATAATTATCGACTTTATTTACTACTAAATTAATTTTATTGTAACTATAATTAGAAATAATTAGAGTTTTAATCAATGCATATGCGTCTGTTAAAGAGGTAGGTTCAGGAGTGGTAACTAAAATAACTTCATTGGCAGCCTCAATAAAACTCAATACAGTTTTCGATATACCTGCCCCAGTATCAATTAATATAAAGTCTGCAGTTTCAGACAATTTTTCGAGTTGACTAGTTAATTCATATAATTCTCTCTCTTTAATATCAATTAACTCTTCTAATGCCGATCCTCCAGCAATAATCTTTAATCCACAAGGACCTTCTGTTATAATTTCCAAAATATCCTTTTCTTTTTTTATAACATCAACAATAGTATGTTTAGGCATAATTCCTAAAGCTATATCAACATTTGCTAAACCTATATCCGCATCAAAAATAACTGTTTTATATCCAAGCTTATTTAATGAAATTGCTAAATTAATTGTAAAATTAGTCTTACCAACCCCACCTTTACCACTAGTTATAGCTAAAACTCTAGTTTTACTATTGGGTTTATTTTCAATTTTCATTCTGTTGTTTTTATATTTACTTACCATTTGTCTCAATCTATATGCTTGGTCTCTCATACTATAACTCTCCAATCAAGTATTTACTTAATTTATTTACATCTGCAATTTCAATGTCATCAGGAACATTTTGACCAGTAGTAAAATAAGACAATGGTTTATCCGAGTAATATCTGGTGTTTAAAATAATACCTAAATTATCGACTTCATCTAACTTAGTAAAAATGATTTTATATTCCTGTATATTCCTATATTTATCAATAACAGATTTAATAGTATCCATACTAGATGTTGCACTTAACACTAAATAGACTTCTTTGTTATTGACAGAATTAATCAAATTTCTTATTTCTTCAATCTTTTCATTATCTTTATGATTTCTTCCAGCAGTATCTATTAAGATAATCTCTTTATCTTTTAATTTCGACATAACTTTATAAATATCCTCTATATCATAAATATTATTTACTGGAATACTTAATATATCCCCATAAGTTTTTATCTGCTCTGCAGCTCCTATTCTATATGTATCTGCATTGATAATTCCAACTTCTAATTTTTCATATAAACATATTTTAGAAGCAATCTTAGCTAAAGTAGTAGTTTTCCCTACACCAGTAGGCCCAATAAAAAATATGATTTTATTCGGCTTTGACAAATCTATAGGTTCTGGATTGCCCAAATATTCAATTATATGATATCTAATTATATCTCTAATAGATTTATCATCCTTATCTTCAACATTAAATCTTTCATTTATCTTATTCAATATTTCATCAGCTATATATTCCTCTACTCCTTTTTTAACAAGAATCCGTTTATAAGCCATTAACTTTTCTGATAAATTACTTCTTTCTTTCTTTTCGGCATTTATAAGCATATTTTCCATTAATTGTTTTAATTCTTTGATCTCTTTATTAAGTTCCTTCTGAACATTATTTATTTCATCATTGAATGAACTATTATAATAATTTATACCCTTATTGGTCCGATCATCTATTGTATTTTTTAGTTTATAATTTTCATCTACTGCAGCTACTACTTCTATTAGCGGTTTTTTAAAAAAACCAAAAAAACCACTTTGTTTTATTTTTCTTGTATGAAGTATAACTGCATCTGTACCGAGTTCTTTTTTTATTTTATCCATAATTTCTTTATTTGTCTTCCCAATATACCTCTTTACCTTCATTATAATGTCACCATCCCTAATGACTGAACTTCGACTGTAGGCTCTATTTCATTATAAGACAATACTACTAAATCTTTTACTAATTGTTCAGTCAATCTTTTGAAATATATTCTAACTATAGGAGCTGTTAGGATTATCGGCTGTTCTCCTATCGAAGTCACCTTTTCTATATTTTTTGATAAACTTTGAAGGATTTTTTGGACTTTTACTGGTTCTAGTGCCAGATATGAACCTGTTTCTGACTTATTGATAGAATCCATAATCAACTGTTCTAGTTCACCATCTAATGTAATTACTTTTATCTTATTGTCTTGCACATATTTCTTTGTTATATATCTTGACAACCTCTGTCTTACATATTCAGTTAATAAATCCGGATCTCTAGTAACTACTCCGTAGTCTGCTAAAGCTTCTAATATAGAAACCATATTTCTAATAGAAATTTGTTCTTTTAATAAATTCGCAAAAACTTTTTGTATATCGCCTATAGAAAGAACATTTGGAATAAGTTCTTCTACTAAAGCAGGATATTCTTCCTTTATATTATCTATTAAGACTTTCACTGCTTGTCTATCAAGCAGTTCATGTGCATATCTCCTAATTATTTCAGTTAAATGAGTTGCTATTATAGATGGTGGATCTACTACAGTGTACCCTAATATTTCTGCTTTTTCCCTCTCATCTTCAGTTATCCATTTCGCCGGTAGACCAAATGCTGGTTCAATAGTATCTATCCCTGTTAATTCTCCTTGAGCCGTTCCTGGATTCATAGCTAGATAATGGTCAAATAATAATTCACCTTTTGCAACTTCTACCCCTTTTATTTTAATTACATACTCATTTGGATTTAATTGTATATTATCCCTTAATCTAACCATTGGAACTATCATCCCAAGTTCTAATGCTATCTGTCTTCTAATTAATACAATTCTATCAAGCAGATCTCCACCTTGATTCACATCGGCTAATGGTATAATTGCATAACCAAATTCCAATTCTATGTCGTCTACTTTTAATAATGACATTACGTTTTCTGTCTTTTTAACTTCTTCAACTTCTACTTCTTCTGCAATTTCTTTTTCTTCTTCAACACTCTTTTTAATATTAATCTGCATATTATATCCTAAATAAAAGAATATGCCTGCTAAAAATATGTATGGCAAAAATGGTAATGGAGTAACAATTCCCAATAAAGACAGTACACTACCAATAATATACATAATTTTAGGATGGTTATTAAAAAGCTGTTTAACAACATCTTGTCCAAGATTTGATTCTGAAGCAGCTCTAGTTACAACTATACCTGTAGCAGTAGATATAATAAGAGCTGGTATCTGACTAACCAAGCCATCTCCTACCGTTAACAAAGTGTATTTATGAAGTGCTTCTACAAATGTTAAATTTTTAGTCAAAATTCCTATAACAAAGCCTGCACATATATTTATTATAGTGATAATAATACTAGCTATTGCATCCCCTTTAACGAATTTACTGGCACCATCCATAGCGCCATAAAAATCGGCTTCTTTCTGTATTTCGCTTCTTCTTTTTTTCGCTTCTTCTTCTGTTATAAGTCCTGAATTCAAATCTGCATCTATAGCCATCTGTTTCCCTGGCATAGCATCAAGAGTAAATCTAGCTGCAACTTCTGCTACTCTTTCAGCTCCTTTAGTAATTACTATAAATTGTATTATTACAATTATTAAAAATATAATAAAACCTACTATAGGATTTCCCTTGATTACAAAATTTCCGAAGGTCTCTATAACACTTCCTGCATCTCCATCTGTTAAAATATATCTTGTTGTTGATATATTTAAAGAAAGTCTATAAAGTGTAGTTATTAATAACAAAGACGGAAAAACTGAAAATTGTAAAACTTCTTCAGCATACATTGCAATTAAAAGAATTAATAATGCAAAAGATATATTCAAAGTTAAAAGTATATCTAAAGCCCCTTTAGGAACAGGTATAATAATCATTAGAATTATTGCAATAATAAATATCGCTACTACAATATCTCCAAATTTCATAATTGTCCTCCTAACTTATTAGACCTTTTTAAGGCTATAAACATATGCGAGTATTTCAGCTACTGCTTGATAAAGTTCTTCAGGAATTACCTGCCCTATTTCAACATTATTATATAGATGCCTTGCTAACCATTTGTTTTCAACAACCGGTATAGAAGATTCTTTTGCTACCTTTTTAATATTTTCAGCAATCATATCTTTACCTTTAGCAATTACATATGGAGCATCATATTTTTCTTTATCATATTTCAAAGCAACTGCATAATGTGTTGGATTGGTGATAATAACATCCGCTTTAGGTACATCCTGCATCATCCTGCGCATAGATATCTGACGCTGTTTTTCTTTTATTTTCGATTTAATAACAGGATCACCTTCTGTTTGTTTATATTCTTCTTTTATTTCTTGCTTCGACATTTTTAAATTTTTCTCATATTCCCACCATTGATATGCATAATCCAATACGGATAATATAAACAAAGCTAATCCTATTCTAATAGCAATCTCAAATGACATTTTAGCTATATAAAATATAATATTAGATATATCTTTTTCAAGTAATCGCATAATATTCTTAATTTGTCCCATGATGTAAGAATACATAATATAACCTATTAATAATATCTTCAAAAATGACTTTACCAATTCTACAAGTGCTCTTTTTGAAAATATACGTTTAAACCCCTCTATAGGATTTATCCTACTAAACTTAATTTGCAAAGTTTTTGTTGTAAATAAAAATCCTACTTGGAAATAATTAATAATTAATGCAAATATAAAAGCTATCCCTAAAATTGGCGCAACAATTTTAGCTGTTTTTAGAATAATATATCTTAATAATAAAATAATTTCTTTTTTTGAATAAAAATCATCAGCAATTAAATATTCGCTATAAATATAACTTATGTGTTCTTTTAAACTATTAAACATATAATTACCAAAAATTTTTAAAGCTAGAAATATAAATATTAGCAGTAAAGCAGATGTTAATTCTCTACTTTGTAGTACCTGCCCCTTTTCTCTCGCTTCTTTTCTTCGTTTAGGAGTAGGTTTTTCTGTCTTTTCTCCACCTGCAAATAATTGTATTTTTATATTACTCAGCATTTGTGATCATTCCTTATTCTACTTTAAGAAAGAAAATACCCGAAAGATTTGTTCATATAAATTACACATAAAAGTAATGATAAAAGGTATCATCAATATCAAAGTAATAATTCCTATAGCAATTCTCAAAGGCATTCCAACTATAAAAACATTCATTTGCGGCATAGTTCGCGCTAATATTCCTAATATAACATTAGTTATAAATATAGTAGCCAATATAGGGCTACTAAGTTTAAAAGCTATAATGAATATATTACTAGTAATTGTAAGTATCTCTTTATAAATACTTGCCTTAATAACATAACTCCCTAAAGGGATTATGTTAAATAAATCCAATAAAGTCTTTATTAATACATGATGTCCATTCACAACCAAAAAAGTCAGTAAAGCCAAAATGTAAAAGAAATTACCTGTTATTGGAACCTGTATATTACTATTAGGATCTAATACATTTACCATACTAAAACCTAATTGCATATCTACTAACTTTCCTGCTAAATATAATGAAGAGAAAAATAAATACATAATGAATCCAATAAATATACCTAAAAATAATTCTCTTATTATATAAATTATAAAATGATAAATATCTATTTGCGATTGATTGAATTCAACTATATTAATCATTATCAGTGTAAGAAAAAAAGTAAAAACTATTTTGAATATTGTTGGTACATTCCTTCTACTAAATATTGGAGTAATGATAAAAATCCCGCTTAATCTAACGAATACTAACAAGAAAATAATATATTTATTTATAATCAATTGTATAACATCTACCATAAAATTCACCATTTAAACTATTTTATAAACGTATTCATATTCTCAAAAAGTTTATTAGTAAAATCTAAAATAAGACTTAATAGCCAAGGCGAAAATATTAAAAACGAAATCATCACAGCTATTATTTTAGGAACGAAAGCCAATGTAGCTTCCTGTATTTGTGTCGTTGCTTGAAATATACTAACAGCTAACCCTACTAATAGGCCAAAAATCAACATTGGAGAAGAAAGCATTAAAACCATTTTAATCGCATCTTGAGCTAAACTTATAATATCCCCTTGGCTCATTTATATCACTCCTAATTAAAACTTAATAGTAATTGTTTTACAACAAGATTCCATCCATCTACCATAATGAAAAGCAATATTTTAAATGGTAAAGATATCATAACTGGTGGTAACATCATCATTCCCATTGACATCAATGTACTTGCAACTACCATATCTATTACTAGAAACGGTATAAATAATACAAATCCCATCTGAAAAGCTGTTTTCAATTCACTAATCATAAAAGCAGGTATTAATACTCTCGTTGGTATATCTTCTAATTTCAAATTATCGTTTTGCTCAATACCTGACGCTTTAATAAATAAAGCCAAATCTTTCCCTCTAGTCTGTTTAAACATGAATTCACGGATTGGTTCTAATGCATTATTAAACGCTTCCTCTTGGTTGATTTCCCCATTTAAAAAAGGTTTAACAGCTTGTTCATTAATTTGATCTATAGTTGGACTCATAATAAAAAATGTTAAGAATAACGCTAACCCAATCAAAACTTGATTTGGTGGCGTCTGTTGCGTTGCTAAAGCATTACGCATGAAAGACAGTACAATAATTATCCTAGTAAAACTTGTAACCATTATTAAAATAGAAGGGGCCAAAGTTAATACAGTTAACAAAATCAATATCTGTATGCTTATAACATAATCATTTGGATCATTTGTATCTTTCAAAGATATCGTCTTCCCAAATAAAGAAATTTCTGGGGCCCCATATACAACAGAATTACAAAGTACAATTAATACAGTTGTAATTATAAGAACTTTTACTATTTTAGTCATATTATTCATCCTACTCATTTATAGTTCTTAGTAATCTTATTAGTCCTTTATATTTTTTGTAAAATTATTTTCAAAAAGCTTTTCCAAATATTTGTTAAATTTAGGTTTGTTAGTTATAAAATCAGGTGATGATAACTCAATATTTTCTAATTTATCAAGCAAAATTATACTATTATTATTATAAGCTAATATATAATATTTACCATACATTTCTAATACTAAAATTCTGATACCATTTATATTTAAAATATCTATAACTTTAACCTTATCTCTTTTTCCAACAACATTAAATTTGAGTTTCAATATTCTACCTAAAAATAATATAGCTAAAATGATTAAAATAAAGCCAAATATAAAACTGATTAAATCAATAAAAGAATAACCCCCGTTATTATCAATGTAACTGGAGCCAAAAGCATACTCATTAACAAATAAAAAGCCAGAGGTAAAAAATAATTTAGAAAAAATATCTCTCATTGTTAGCCTAATACTTTTTTTACAGCTTCTAATACTCTATCTGCTTGAAACGGCTTCACTATAAAATCTCTAGCTCCAGCTTGAATTGATTCGATAACCATAGCCTGTTGTCCCATAGCTGAACACATTATTATTTTCGCATTTTCATCTAACTTTTTAATTTCCTTCACAGCTTGAATTCCGTCTACTTCTGGCATTGTAATATCCATTATTACTAAATCTGGTTTAAGCTCTTTATATTTTTCAATAGCTTTAGCCCCATTATCGGCTTCACCTATAACCTCATATCCATTCTTATTCAAAATATCTTTAATCATCATTCTCATAAAAGCAGCATCATCAACAATAAGTATTCCTTTACCCATATTAATTCCTCCTTATTATTTCTTTTTAAATTTTATTTGCCCTTTTTGATGGATTTACAACATCTGTTATTCTAACACCAAAATTATCATCGATTACTACAACTTCACCTTTAGCGATAAACTTTCCATTTGCAAATATCTCTAAAGGTTCTCCAACTAGCTTGTCCAGTTCTATAACTGTTCCAGGACCAAATTCTAAAATCTCACTAATCTTTTTAGTTGTTCTTCCCAATTCGACAGTAACTTCTACAGGTATCTCCTGTATTAAATCAATGCTTTCATTATATTCTATTTTTTTATTCTCATCAAAGGACTGGAATTCTACTTTTCTTACATTAATATGTTCTTGTTTCTTAATTTCTTCATTATTCACATTATAACTCAAATTTTCTGTACTATTCTTAGACTCATTATTGTGTCTCAATTTTTCATTACCTTCTTGATTAATTAGATCCATATTTTCATTTAAATTATCAGAATTAAAATCAGATTTCTGCCCTAAAAGTCTACTTACCATATTTTTCGCAAAATCAATTGGTAAAAGTTGCATTATCTCACTATCAATCAAGTCGCCAATAATCATTCTAAAGGATATTTTAACAATTGTTTTATTCTTAAAAATATCTAAATCTATATTATCTTCATTTAATTTTATTAAAAAAGCTCTAGGAGGTTCAATATCAATAACTGTAGAAAACATCTCTGATAGCGAAGTACTTGACGAACCAACCATTTGATTCATTGCTTCACTTATAGCACTTAAATCCATTTCATTCAATTCTCTATCTGTGTTTGTACCGTCACCACCCATCATAAGGTCGGTAATAACTTTTACATCATCTGTTTTCAATATTAATAAATTTGAACCTTCGAGTCCTAACTTATATTTTACATCTACAGCTACAAATGGAACTACATATTCTTTTGAAAGTTCCTCTGTATTAGTTACCTCTACCTTAGGTGTTGTGATAACAACTTTCTTACCTAGTAGAGTATATAAAGTTGTTGCTGCTGTTCCCATACTAATATTACCTATTTCTCCTAGTGCATCTTTTTCTGTTTCAGTTAATTCTTCTTTTTCTCCAACTGTTTCATTATTATTATTATCAATATTATCAACTAGTTCTCCTTTTAATAAAGCATCTATTTCTTCCTGCGAAAGCATATTATTCGTCATCTATATCTTCACCATCCTTTTTGACTCTGGTAATCTTAACAGCTATTTTATTATTTTTAATTCCAGGTACTCCATAAAACTTCGTTTTTGATCCAACTTTAATTTCTAATTCACTATCTGTTGTTCTATTAAGTTTTATAACATCACCTACTCGTAAATCTAATAAATCTTTAACTGTAATCAAAGTACTTCCAATTTCGGCTATTAAAGGTACCTTTACTTTTCTTATTCTCTTTTTAACAACATCTATTTCAGTAGAATCAATATCTTTACTATTTGTCGAATACCAAAGCTTAGTGCTTAATTTGTTCAATATAGGTTCTATCGTTAAATGAGGAATACATATATTAGCCATTCCCTCTGTTTCTCCTATTTTCACATTTAACGTAATCAATACTATTGTTTCACTAGGAGAAACTATCTGTATAAATTGTGAATTAGTTTCTATTTTCTCCAAAGACGGTTTCAAGTCTAATATATTATCCCAAGCTTGTGTTATTATATCTTGAATCCGGCAAAAAACCTGCTTTAATAATACTAATTCTATTTCAGTAAAACTGCGATTTAATTCAACACTACTACCATTACCTCCTAATAATCTGTCTATGACAGCATAAGCAATATTTGGTGAAATATCTAAAATAATTTGTCCGGATAATGGATTAAAATTTATAATTGAAAGAAAAGCAGGATTTGAAATTGCATTACTAAACTCACTAAAAACATATTGATCAATAGTTAAGACTTCTACATTTACAGGTGCTCTTAAATAACCTGATAAAAATGTCTGTAGTAATCTAGCTAACTTATCATGAATAATGCCCAATGTCCTCATTTGGTCTTTAGCTATTTTTTGCGGATTTCTGAAATCATATTTCCTTACTTTCTTTTCTTTTGCTTCTTCTTTTATCTCTTTAACATCTACTTCTCCGGAAGTTAAAGCCTTGAGTAGGGCATCTATTTCACTCTGTGAAAGAACTTCTGACAATAGTTATACCTCCCTACTGTACAATTAATTCTTTAAAATATATATTTGTTATATCTTTAGTATTAAATAATTCTGCCAACTTTTCTGTAATTTCTTTTTGAAGTAAAATTTGCCCATTACTACCCTCTAATTCTTTTTCTGTTTTGCTTCTGATAATTTCATTAATCTGATTATTTATTAGAAACTTCTTTTTCTCTAATATTTTTAACAATTCCTTATCTGTTACCTCCACAGTAATATTAATTTTAACAATACTGCTACTATCCTTTACATTACTATACATCTCACCTACTTCAAAATAAAATTTTTCTTTTGGTTTATTAACATCTGTCTTACTTTTAATATATAAAAAAGAAAAAACAGCTACTAAAATCAATGAAACTACTAATATTACAACAGCAATAACTAAAATTTTCTTACTATTCATATTTACAACCCCTTTTATTAATCTGGTTCCCATTTTGCATAAGATGATTTTAAAATGACAATATCTACCCTTCTATTTTTAGCTTTATTTTCAGGTGTATCATTAGGAGCTACAGGCCTGTAATAAGCATATCCAGCTGAAGATATCCTATTTCCTTCTATTCCCTTCTCTTCTATTAAAAATCTTAAAACATTAGTAGCTCTAATAGCAGATAATTCCCAATTTGATGGAAATTTTGATGTTCTTATAGGATCTGTATCTGTATGTCCTTCTATCTTTATATGCTTATGTTTAAATTCTTTTCTATTAAGTATATCTCCTATATATCTTAGAATTTCTTTTGCTTTTGGTTTTATTTCTGCTTTTCCAGAATCAAAAAACACATTATCTAAAATTCTGATAGTTAGACCTCTTTCTTCAATTCCAGCTATCACTTTAGTTTCTAATCCTTTTTCTTTTGCATATTCTTCAATCAAAGCTTTTAATTTTCGAAAATCTTCAATCTCTTTTTTTTCGTTTGTAGATTTATCTTGATATAAGTTTCCATTATTTACAAAAGGTACGTCTTGTATAGTCTTCCCACCTTTTAGAACACCTAGTGAACCTTGAAATGATTTCATAATAGCTTCAAATTTTTGTACGTTTATTTCAGAAAAAGAAAACAATAACACGAAGAAACAAAGAAGTAAAGTAACCATGTCCCCATATGTAGTCATCCATTCGGGTGCACCTTTTTTTTCTTCTTTTTTTACTCTCTTTCTCATTATGCTTCCCCACCTTCAGTTTCTTTTTCTATAGCTTTTCTCATTTCAGGTGGCAAGAAGGTTTTTAATTTTTCTTCTATAATCCTAGGGTTTTCACCTGCTTGAATTGATAAAAGCCCTTCAACAATTAACTCTTTTATAAGTATTTCCTCTCGGCTTCTACCTTTAAGTTTATTAGCAATTGGAATAAAAATCAAATTAGCAAATAAAGAACCATAAAAAGTTGTAACTAAAGCTACAGACATATTTGGTCCGATACTAGCAGGATCATCTAAATCTTTAAGCATATTAATAAGACCTATTAAAGTACCTATCATACCAAATGCAGGCGCATAACTACCCATTGCTTCAAAAATACCTTGCCCTTCACCATGTCTTTCCTCGGTAAAAGACAGTTCAGTTTCTAATATATTTCGAACAAGCTCTGGATCAGTTCCATCAACTATTAAAACAATCCCTTTCTTTAAGAAAGCATCGTCTACATTCTCTGCAGCTTCTTCTAATGCAAGAAGTCCTTCTCTTCTAGCTATATTAGCCAGTTTAATTATCTCATTTATTATTTCCATTGGTGAAATATTCTTAGTCATAAATGCATTTTTTACAACTTTTAATGTTTTTAATACTTTAGATAGAGGATAACTAACAAAAGTAGCCGCTATAGTTCCTCCAAGAACTATAATTAAAGAAGGAAAGTCGATAAAGTTTCCTATATTACCTGATTGAGAAATTCCCCATACAACAAATCCAATACCTGCTATGAAACCAATGGCAGTTGCTAAATCCAACAGTTACACCTCATTTCCTATGTTTAATAAGCTTTTATAAATTTCTCTTTTATAATTTATAACTTTATTTATTACTTCTTCCACGGTTTCTTTTACAACAATCTTCTTACCATCAGTTAATGTTACTATCGTATCAGGTGTTGCCTCAACAAATTCAATTAAATCACTATTTAATACAAATTCTTTTCCATTTATTCTTTTCAATATTATCATGTAATCATCTCCATCTACCTACAAGTGCTATTAGGGTAGAAATCTACCCCAATAGCTACCTTTTCATATTAACTAATTCTTGCAACATTTCATCAGTTGTTGTTATAACTCTCGAATTTGCTTGAAATCCTCTTTGTGTTGTAATCATCTCTGTAAATTCCATAGACAAATCTACATTTGACATCTCAAGAGCTCCTGGATTTATCGTTCCAAAACCACTCGAACTAGGTTTCCCAATTTGAGGTTCCCCCGAGTTTGGTGTGCTTTCAAAAAAGTTATTGCCCACTTTTTGTAAACCCATAGGATTATCAAATTTAGCTAACACTAATTGTCCCAACGGCTTTTTCTCACCATTTGTAAAACTTCCAGTAATTACACCTGAAGCATCAACAGCAAAACCAGTTAAAAAACCAGCACTTTTGCCAAGCTGTCCATTTTGATCTGGAACATCAAATCCCTTCACATCATTTTCATTTGCAAATTGAGTTATTTTAGAAAAATCAACTACTAATTTACTATTTTTACTATCTGAACCAAAATAGTATGTGTCCGTTCCTGAAAACTGTATCTCAAAAGTTTTAGTTGCATTTGTTAAAAATCCACCATTATCAAAAGTTAATGTCTGTGGTGAACTTGTTGGTGCTGGATTAATAGCCTCACCTGTAGCTAAATTTATTACATTAACAACTTCTAAATTCCACTCATTAGGATTAGCTGTTTTGGTAAATTTAAAATTAACCTTATATGAATTACCCAAACTATCTTTTACTACTGTATCTGTTAAAAATTCCTCACTGTCTTTAAATCTAGAATCTAGATTTCCTATAAATTCAATTGTAGTAGATGCACTTGGCGGTGCTACTTCTGAACGATTAATCATAATAGGAGCATATTCTCCTTTATCATTTATTCCTAATACTTTAAAACCATCAGGTGTTACCAAATAACCTTCTCTATCCAAAACAAAATTACCTGCTCTTGTATAATAAATATTTTCATATTTAGGATCATCAGTAATCATAAAAAATCCTTCACCATCAATCATTAAATCTGTTGGATTATCTGTTCTTTGTGTTGGTCCTTTTGTAAAAACTGTATTAATTGAACCTAACTTTAGTCCCAAACCTATTTGCTGTGGATTTGTACCGCCTCTGCCTTCTTGAGGGGCTCCAGCACCTCTTACAACTTGACTAAAAACCTCTTGAAAATTAACTTGTCCCCTTTTATAACCCACTGTATTTACATTGGCTATATTATTGCCAATTACATCCATTTTTAATTGGTGTAGTCTTAATCCCGATACACCAGAATACATTGATCTCATCATATTAAAAACCTCCTTTGTTTTTTTATGCCGTCTGTCAGTCAGGCATAAATAGCTCCCTAAAAAGGTCCAGCTATATAATTACAGCTCCATCAATATTAGTAAACACATTTTCTCTTAACTGTTCTTGAGTTACTGTTGTAATAACAGTTCTATTTCTAACACTTATTATAAAAGCCTTATCTTTAAAAAGAACTAAAGCTTCTTTAACACCCTTATTTTCTGCCTTATTAATAGCATTTTCTATATTCCTTAAATCATCTTTATTAAGCTTTATATTTCTCAATTCCATTCTCTTAACTGCATGTTTCGAAAATTTCAACTGATTATTTTTTTCTTCAAATCTTTTTAATATCTCATTAAAATTACAATTTTGTTCTGAATTTATCTTTCTTTTTATATATTCATTATGATTAATTCTATTCCCCATTATTATATTTTCATACGAAACATTCATATACATCACTCCAGATTCGTATTACTAAAGCTGTAATATATTTCATTTATATTGTCCTCAATAGAATTTAATACTGTCTTAATTTCTAACAGCTTTTCAGTATTTTCCTTTTGAAAGCTGTTAATTAAACTCTTAATTTCTTTTTTGATTTCCTCTTGATAACTGTTAAAATTTTTGATCTCCTCTAATATATCCTTTTGCGACTTCTGCAAGTTTTCATCTAGTGTCTGTATTCTTTCTAATGTACTAAATTGAGCCATCTGTGAAATAAACTCTTTATCATCAATAGGATTTAATGGATCCTGATTCTTCAACTGTGTCACTAATAACTTTAAAAAAGCATCTTTCCCTAAAGTATTATTGTCTGTATCAGTTTTTTTATCGGATTTTGAATTTTCATCTTTAAAACTATAAAATATCTGATCGTTAACCTTATTAACGCTCATTAAAATATCACTCCTATGCTTTTAAATCAATATTATTTTCTATAAAACTATCTAATAGCCCATTTTCATATAAAAATTCATTTTCAATCTCTTGACTTATTAACTTATTTTTCTCTTGATTCATAGAATAATTTCTATTGTAACCAGATTGTGAATTATAATTATCAAAATTCGAACTTTGTCCAATATCTATACTAAATTCATAAACTTCTAATCCTTGTTCTTTAAGATTATCTTTTAGCATATCCAAATTTGCTTCTATTGCTTGTTTTACCTGATAATTTTCTACAATAATTCGAGCTGAAACTAAATTTTCTTTTGTTGTAATCTTTAAAAACAAATCACCTAAAACTTCTGGTTTTAACTTAATTCTTATTTCCGGATTCATTTTTCTAGGATTTATAATCAATTTTTCAACAATCTGCTTCATTAACATATTTTTATCTATATTATGAAATAAAGTCTTTTCATTAACTAATTTGTCTTCATAATTATTCAAAATATTTTCTTTAACACCATTAAACCTATCAATCAAGCTATTCATATGATTGTTTATTATTAAAATTTTTTCACTTTTGTTGCCTATAAAATCATTTTCTATTACTTTTTTATCTTCTATTAATAAACTTTCTTTTATAGGTATCTTATGATCTTCTTGCTTTTCTTTATTAACTAATCTTATTTCTTTATTTTCTTTATTTGCATCACTTTTTATATACATATTATTTTCTTTCATATTACCTATTTCACTTAAAAAGTTTTGAGAAAAATTAAAATTCCCATTTTGCTTATTTTCGTTTAATAAATCTTCTACTAGAAGATCCAATTTGCTAATTATTTTATCAATATCTTGCTCCATCTTAATCCCTTTATTCTTTTCATATGTTTGTAATAAGTTCTTTATTTGATTTGTCAATTCTATAATGTTTTCTCCTAATACATGCTTTTCATCGTTTTCAAATTGAATCAATAAACTTTTAAGATCACTATTCAACTCAAGTTCTTCATTATTTAATAAAATCTTATTAATATAAGCTATTATCTCTTTAATATTTTCTTTTTCATCATTATAGACAACTTCATCTTTTTGTGTTTTTTTACAATCAATATCTTTTCTTTTTAATTTAACTTTACTATCTTCGTCATTTTTGCATTTACTATAATTTTTGTTAGCCAAAGAAATAGTTTGTCCATTTTGAACTTCATTTTTCCCATCATCTGCTTTGTTTTTTTTATTATTCAATTTACCATTTAATATATTTTCAAAACTATTATGCTTTGAATCCTTTGATTTGCACTTTGTATCGGATTTAAAATTATTATTAATAAAAGCTATTTCCGCAATACTATTCACTAACTCACCTCCTTTCATCATTGTAAAGCTAATTTTCTTGTAATTTCAGTTGCCTTTCTATCATTTAAATTCTTTAATATTTCTGACACAGTCGTCTTTTTTAACCTTCTTAATATATCTATCGCCAATTTTGAATCAGATACAGTATAATAGTTAATAGAATCTATTTTAAGTGCTGTTAACTCTTTGTCATTTATAATTAATTTTTCAATAATATTAGCTACATCCCTGGGATCCATCTTCTCATAAACTAAAACTAAATCATTTAATTTTTCCTCATACTCTTTTATGTAATCAATAATCTGGCTCAATTTAACTGTAATATTTTCTTTTGAACTAGTTAATAGTTCTTCCCGCCTAATATTATAAAATAACTCATCAACAAATTCTTTATCTCTTGAATATTTAAGAATATCAGCTGCTTTTTCTAGAGGTAAATTAATATATATTTTAGCCAAATCACTTATTGAATATCTTTCTGTATTCCCCAATACTTTAAAAGCATCATATGAATTTTTCCCTGCATAAATTTTCGCTAAATCTTTAAACTCTTCATATTTCATTTCTTTTTCTAATAAATAAGATTTTAATAAATACATTTTATCTTTATCAATTAACGATATTTTGGATAATATTAAATTCTTTTCTTCATCACTTAAATAATATAGAATTTCTACTACTTTCTTATCATCCATATTATTAATTACATCTGCAATTTTATCCTGTTCATCTGTATCTCCATTAATTTTCTCTTTAATTTCTTTTAAAACTAAATAATTATCCATCTTTTGAAGTCTTTCTGCTTCTTTTTTAATACTATCTTGTTTCTCTTTTTGTATTTCATCATATAGTGAAAAAAGTAAATCCTTCCTTAATTCCCTTTCCCTAACCAACTTAATTATATCAACTGTTTTATTCGGATACTTATTATTCATTAATCTTATAATGTCATTATAAAGTTTGTTATCATCTTTTTTTATAATATACAATTTGTCTGCCGCATTATTTATATCAATCTCATTAAAGTATTCGATAAGAAATGTTTTTTTGGCTTCAATTTCTTCTTCAGTTGGATAACTATTAAAATATTCTCCTACAAAACCAGGAGCATCTTTTAAATGATTATTAACTAACATTCTAAAGGAATCAACTTTATAATAAATTGTTGCTAAAACTCCAATTGGTATAGTTAATACCAGAAATATAATAATAATTATAGAAATAATTTTGTTACTACTCTTTTTTTCTTTAGTCATAATAAACCCCCGCTAATTTTTACTGCTTCTAAAGTTTACAATTTCATCTACTAATTTATCTTCTTCTTTTTTGATTTCATAAATAAACTCATTATAATGCTTTTCCTTAATCTTTTCCATCATCTTCTTTTCTTTCAACGCTTCTAAAAGATTCTTTTTCTTACTATCCACTACGTCTTTGGCATTATATACTCTAGCCTTTTGCTCTACTATTTCTTTATTAATATAGTCTATTATCATATTATAATTTTTCAAATCAAATATAGTCGTATTTTTCACATTTATATTTCTCATAGCTAATTCATTCTTCTTATAATTCATTAATTCTCTAAGTTTATTTTCTTCAGTTCTCAAAATTTCTTTTGCCCTATTATAATCAGCCAATCTTAAGTTTTCTACAGTTTCTCTATATTCTAATATCTTTTGAAATTTAAATTTAAAATTATTTTGCATTCAAATCACATCCTAAAAAACTGATGTAATATCCTTCATTATTTCTATTGTTTCCTCTAATGTATACTTTTCCATTATGCCTTGCTTTAAAAAATTATTAATCTTTTCTATAGCATTAATAGCAATATCAATTTTTTCATTACTGCCCTCTTTATAAGCACCAATATTTATTAAATCTTCTGCTTCCTTATAAATTGACATTATATCTTTTATTTTATTAGCAAGATATATATGCTCTTTATCACATATATTAGGCATTACCCTACTAATACTTGCTAATACATCTATCGCAGGATAGTGATTTTGATTTGCCAATTTCCTTGATAAAACTATATGTCCATCTAATATCCCTCTTACAGTGTCAGTTATTGGTTCGTTTAAATCATCTCCATCAACTAAAACTGTATATAAAGCTGTAATTGTCCCTCTATCTGATGTTCCTGCTCTTTCTAAAAGTTTCGGCAGTAGCGCAAATACTGATGGTGTATATCCTCTTGTAACTGGCGGTTCTCCAACAGCTAGACCCACCTCTCTCTGTGCCATCGCAAATCTAGTTAACGAATCCATCAAAAGCATCACATTTTTACCTTTATCCCTAAAATATTCAGCAATCGCTGTAGCAAGAAAAGCTCCTTTCATCCTAACAAGAGCTGGTTTATCAGATGTTGCAACTACAACAACAGATTTTTTTAGTCCTTCTTCTTTCAAATCATTTTCTATAAATTCTCGTACTTCTCTACCTCTTTCACCTATAAGTGCAATTACATTAACATCGGCTTTGACATTTCTTGCAATCATACCTAATGTTGTACTTTTTCCAACACCACTGCCTGCAAAAATGCCAATCCTTTGCCCTTTTCCACAAGTTAATAATCCATCTATTGCTTTTATACCTAATGGTAAAATTTCTCTTATTTTCTTTCTCTGTAAAGGATTCGGTGGACTATTCATCACAGAATAAGTTTTACTATTGCTTATCGGTCCTTTACCATCAATTGGTTCGCCTAATCCATCTAAAACTCGTCCAATAAGTTCTTCACTAACATTAACTTTTAAAGAACTTCCTGTTGACACAACAATACTACCTGGTCCTATTCCTTCCATATCTCCTAAAGGCATTAATAAAACCTTATCTTCCTTAAACCCAACTACTTCGGCTGGTATCGCTACTTTACTGCTAAAAGGATATATATAACATAATTCTCCTATACTAGTCTGTGGACCACTCGACTCTATCGTAAGACCAATAACTTTAGTTACTTTCCCATAATATTTAATTAATTTAACGTTATTAACTGCATCTGCATATTTTTTTATATCTATTACTTCCATACATATCACTCACTATTTAGAATATCTTTTAAAGTTTTTTTCATTGTTTCAATTTGAGTATTTATGCCAACATCCACACAACCTCTTTCAGTCTCTATAATACAGCTACCCTTTTGTAAATTATTATCGATTTTGACTTTAATATCTTCGATAAGACTTGCTTCTGCCAATAATCTCTCTTTAGCAAGCTCAACAACATCGTAATCATCTTTAGAAACTCTAATAACGACTTTATCACTTACTAATAAATTTTCTAAACCTTTTAAAATAATTGATATAATAACTTCTTTATCATCATCTAATTTTTGATTTATTATTTTCTCACTTATACTTATTACTAATTCTACGATGTCTTTTTCCAACTGCTTTAAATATGCAGCTCTTTTCTGTAAATATTCTCTTTTTATACTATTTGCCTCTTTAATAATTTTTTCAGCTTCTATACACCCTTCTTCATAACCTTTTTTATATCCCTCTTCATACCCCTTTTGTTTTGATTCTTCAATTACTAAACGAGACTTTTCATACGTTTTTTCCATTATAGCATCTGCATTTTCCCTCGCTTCATTAAGAAGCATTTCTGCTTCAGCCTTAGCTTTATTTATAATTTCATCATGTTTTTTCCAAGCATCTTCCATAATTTTTTCAATATTATTTCTATTATCCTCTACACTATCTTTTGTTACAGGTGTTTCTACAATTACTCGATACGATTTAATAATATTAGACAACTATCTCGTCCCCTCCTCTTGGAGTAACTATTTCGCCTTCTTCCTCAAGTTTTCTTATAACATTAACAATATTTTGTTGAGCCTCCTCTATATCTTTTAATCGAACAGGACCCATAAATTCCATATCTTCTTTTATCATTTCTGCTAAACGTTTAGACATATTAGCAAAAATAACTTGCTTAACTTCTTCACTTGCAGATTTAAGAGCAATTGCCCATTGATTATTATCAATTTCTCTAATAATTCTCTGTATAGACCTACTATCTAGCGTTACAATATCTTCAAATACAAACATTCTTCTCCTTATTTCTTCGCTTAATTCAGCATCTTGTGTTTCTAATTCTTCCATAATATGCTTTTCAGTTCCACGGTCAACGGTATTAAGTATAGATACTATTGTTTCGATTCCTCCAACACTTGTATAATCCTGAGTAACTAGATTTGAGAATTTATTTTCTAATACCCTTTCTATTTCTTTAATTATGTCAGGTGATGTTCTATCCATTATAGCAATCCTTTTTGCTACTTCAGCTTGTTTATCTTGAGGCAAACTCGATAAAATCTGGCCCGCTTGACTAGGTTTAAGATACGATAGAATCAAAGCTATAGTTTGTGGATGCTCATTTTGTATATAATTTAACAATTGATTAGGATCTGCCTTTCTAATAAATTCAAAAGGCCTTACTTGTAATGAAGCCGTCAATCTATTAATTATATCAATTGCTTTTTGAGAACCTAAAGCTCTTTCTAGAACATCCTTAGCATAATTTATTCCACCTTCAGATATATATTCTTGAGCTAAACATAATTGATAAAAATCCTCCAATACTTTTTCCTTTTCTTCAGGAGAAACCATTCTAATATTTGCAATTTCTAAAGTAAGTTCTTCAATTTCTTCATCATTTAAATGCTTGAATATTTCGGCTGATTTTTGTGGACCTAAAGTTATCAATAATATCGCAGCTTTCTCTCTTCCAGTTAACTGCTGTAATCTAGACGACATGGCTCTCCCCTCCTTAATCTTCATTTAACCAAGTTCTTAATAATTGTGCAACCGCTTCTGGCTTCTTGTCAATAAACTTCTCAATTTGACTCTTAATTTCTGATTTTTCATTACTTATTAAATCTATATCCTGTATCTGTTCAAATTGTGTTGATTTCTGCTCTAGTACATCATTAATATCATATTTTTCATTTTTACGTCTATAATAATAAATAGTTCCAAATATCCCAGCTAATGCAACGAATGCTATTGATAATATTAAAATTAGATTATTGTTTTTACTATCGGCATTATTAGTAACATAATCAATACTATTTGGTAATGACTTATTAAATTTTGCTGTATTTACTTGTACTTGCTTTGTATCCAATCCAGTAGCTGCATATATTAATTTAACAATCTCTTTTTTCTCTTCAGCTGAAAGCTCTCCATCTGCAATCGCATCTTCATTAATCAAAATCGCAACCGTTATAGATTCAATGCTACCAGGTGCTTTTTCGATTTGCTTATTTATTTCATTTAATTCATAATTTATTGTCTTACTCGCCCTATAAAACTTAGAATTATTTTTATCAGACTGTACATAATTAACAATATTATCAGAATTTGAATCGACTCCTGGTACTCCTCCGTCTGGTCCATTAATCATGTTTTCTTCTAATTGCTCCATACTACGTATTAAACCTTCATCACTACCATCTACTGGTGGTTGAAATTGTACAACTTTTGTAACCTCACTATCGAAATTCATTTTTACACTCGATCTTACATCAACATTTCCATATCCAAACATAGTTTCTAAGAACCTTTTTATACTATTATCAATTCTTCTCTGTATATTCCATTGAATATCTAATTGCTCATTATAATTATATTTTTCAATATTTTCGTCTGCAGTAAGTAAATTACCCGTATCATCAATAATTGAAACATTTTCTAATTTTATCTCTTTAACAGCTCCAGCTACTAAATTTCTTATAGCAAGTACTTTATCTTTTGATAAATGGTATCCCCTTGACAATTTGATAAAAACTGAAGCTGTGGCTTCCTCACTTTGCTTTAATACAAAACTATTTTCATCTGGTATATCTAAATATACCTTAGCACCCTCTATTCCATCAATTTCTGTTATAGTGCTTGCAAGCTCGTTTTCTAAAGCATATTCTAATCTTTGCCTTTTTTCATAATCCGTCATAGTCCAACTATTATCATTTAATGCATCTAAAAAACTATAACCATCTTTCGGCAATCCTTCAGTAGCTAGCTGAATTTTAACCTTATTTTTATATCCTTTTGGTACTAAAATAGTTGTACCTTCATCTGCATTTTTCCATTTTATACCCATTTCATTTAGCTTATCCGTTATAAGTCCAGCATCTTTTAAGCTCAAATTTTTATAAAGAACTTCATATTCTGTACGTGTAAGGTAATATGTAATCAAACTAACACTAATGATAATTAGAAAGGCACTAACTGTTAATTTGATTTTTTTTGTTTTATCTAGTTCACTCCAAAAATCATTAAGCTGTTTTCTAATTTTATTTATAGTTTCAGACACTCAATCACCTCATTTCTTGCTACGACTAAATTAAATTTGCATCCTCATTATCTCCTTATATGCATCTATAACCTTATTCCTGATACTTAATGTGAGTTGTAAAGCTATATTGGCCTTTTCACTAGCTATCATCACTTCATGAATATTATCTATTTGTCCCATTGCTAATAACTTATTATAATGTTCAGCTTCTACTTGTAGACTATTTACTTTATCTAATGCTTCTTTTAAGAAGTTTCCAAAAGAGTCTTTTTTGCTGTTATTTATATTAATATCCTTACTTATATAACTTAAATTTCTTATCTTACTTATATCATTTATCTCCATATACTTATCCTCCCTTATCTACCTATTTCTAATGCTTTCATAGCCATAGTTTTAGATGAATTAATTGCTGCTATATTTGCTTCGTAGGCTCTAGATGCCGATATCATATCCACCATTTCTTTAACTACCTCTACATTTGGCATCAAAACATATCCATCTTTATCTGCATCAGGATGTCCTGGCTCATACACTTTTTTAAATGGAGTTTTATCTTCCACTATTGCACTAACCTTTACACCTTGTCCATTTAAATTTTTATGTGAATAATTAGATAGATAATATGAAAAAGGTTTACTATTTTTCTCTTTAAACACTACCATTTTTCTTCTATAAGGAAGTCCACTACTTGTCCTAGTTGTATTTGCATTAGCTATATTTTTAGAAATAATATCCATTCTTATTCTTTCTGCACTCATTCCAGAAGCACTAATATTTATAGCATTAAAAACTCCCATTACTATCTCCTCCCTTCATTAATTACTGATTTAATTCTGCCGAATTCTGATATTGTTTGCCTAATTAAAGCGTTATACATTATTGTGTTTTTTGCTAATTCTGCCATTTCGATATCAATATCTACATTATTTTCATCTAATCTAGTGGACGTATTTATTTCTTTTACAACTATTGGTTCGAAATTATCATGTCGTGATCTAATATGTAATTTATTTGTAACTTCAAGTTTTACTGATTTGTCTTCTAAATTCTCTTTTAATATATTTTCAAACTCAACTCTAACTCTTTTATAGCCAGGTGTATTAGCATTAGCAATATTATTAGAAATAGCTTCATGTCTTAGCCAAGTTCCATTAAGGGCAAAATTTAAAAAATTAACTGTAGAAAACATTTTATCAAACATAAACTCACCTCTTAAGTCAAATATCTATAAATTATTCGATAAAAATTTACAAAATCCTTCATGTTTTTGTTTTTATACTTAATTAATATTAATTTTCTTTTTCAATTTACATATATCCTCTTTATATTTTATATTTTTTTACAATTTTCTTCAAATAGTCAATAAGTCCTAATAAAAAGGAAAGGTATAACATAAATGTTATACCTTTAATTTCTAACCTTTTTTAACTCATCTATTAATTTATCATTTAAAATCTTTATATATGTTCCTTTCATTCCAAGAGACCTAGATTCGATTACTCCAGCACTTTCAAATTTTCTAAGTGCATTTACGATTACAGATCTTGTAATACCTACTCTGTCCGCTATTTTACTAGCAACAAGTAATCCTTCGTCCCCTTCTAGTTCATTAAAAATATGTTCTACTGCTTCTAATTCAGAATATGATAAAGTACCTATTGCCATTTGAACTATAGCTTTCTTACGAGCTTCCTCTTCTATTTCTTCATTTTTAGCCCTTAAAATTTCCATTCCAACTATTGTTGCACTATATTCAGCCAAAACTAAATCTTCTTCAGTAAATTCCCTTCCAAACCTCGCTAAAACTAGAGTCCCTAATCTAACTCCTCCACTTATTATCGGTACAACTGTACTTAATTTATTAGGATAATCACATCTAGATACCTGATCAAAAACACATTCTTCAATTTCTTTTGTATTGGCTCTAGTTTCATTAATCCTCAACAATTCTTCATTATATTCTTTAGGAAATCTTCTTTCTTCTACTACTTCACTCTGTATGATATTACACTCAAAACCTGAAGATAATGCAAACCCCAATACTCTTCCTTTTTTACTAGCTATATAAACATTTGCCTCTAGAATTTCACTTAAAGTCGCACTTAATTCTGAAAAAGAAACTGGTTTACTACCTGAATTTTGCAAAATTTTATTAAGTCTTCTTGTCTTCTGTAATAAACTTTCACCCATATTAATCCTCCTTCATTAGATTATGTATTTTGACATATCTTTTTCTTGTATGATATCACCTAATTTTTCTCTAACATATTTCTCATCAATCACTATCTCATTTTCTTCAATATCTGGAGCTTCAAAAGATATATCTTCATGTAATTTTTCCAATATAGTATGCAGTCTTCTAGCTCCTATATTCTCTGATTGTTCATTAATAAGATATGCAATTTTTGCTATTTCATTAATAGCTTCTTCAGTATATGTTACTTTTATACCTTCTGTCTCTAACAACAACTGATATTGTTTGATAAGTGCATTTTGTGGTTTTGTCAATATTTCCTTGAAATTGTCTTGAGCAAGATTTTCTAATTCTACTCGAATAGGAAACCTACCTTGAATTTCTGGTATTAAATCTGTAACTTTTGAAATATGAAAAGCTCCAGCTGCTATAAAGAGAATATGATCTGTTTTAACAGGTCCATATTTTGTCATAACAGTACTTCCTTCAATAATTGGCAAAATATCCCTTTGAACTCCTTCTCTTGATATATCAGGCCCGGAACTATAATTTCTTCCTGCAATTTTATCTATTTCATCAATAAATATTATCCCATTTTCTTCAGCTCTTTTAATCCCTTCATTAATAACTTCATCCATATCTATAAGTTTTTGTGCTTCTTGAGAAGTCAAAATTTTCTTTGCCTCTTTAATAGGAACTTTCCTCTTTTTAGTCATTTTAGGGATTATCCCACCTAATAAGTCATTCACATTAATATTTAACTCTTCAATTCCAATGCCACTAAACATCTCTATAGTAGAACTTTTACTTTCTTCAATTTCTATTTCAATAACTTTATCATCTAATTCATTACTATTAAGTCTCTTTCGAATTTCTTTTCTTTGTTCCAAAATTTTTTCATTTTCAGCAGAATTATCATTATTATATTTATCGGTTCTATTAGTACCGAAGAAAACATTTAGAGGATTTATAAAATCCTCCGTTTTCTTATGTAGCGGCACTAAAATTTCAGCAATTCTATCTAAAGCAATATCATATGCTTTACTGTATACCATTTCGATTTTCTCTGATTTTACCATTCGTATAGAAGTCTGCACTAAATCCCTTACCATCGATTCTACATCTCTACCCACATAACCTACTTCAGTAAATTTTGTAGCTTCTACTTTTACAAAAGGCGCATTTACTAATTTAGCTAGTCTTCTTGCAATTTCAGTTTTCCCTACACCAGTCGGCCCTATCATTAATATATTTTTAGGTTTAACTTCCTCTTTAAACTCATCATCTAACAAACTTCTTCTATACCTATTTCTTAATGCAATCGCAACGGATTTTTTTGCTTTCTGTTGACCTATTATATATTTATCTAATTCTTTAACTATTTGTTTTGGAGTTAATTCCTTCATAAAAAAACACTCCTTTAAATTACTTCTATAGAAATATTACTATTAGTATATACACATATAGACGAAGCTATCAAGAGTGACTCTTTTACTATTTCCTCAATTGAAAGATCAGAATGTTTTAGTAATGCTTTACCTGCCGCAAATGCATAACTACCACCTGAACCTATAGCAACTATACCATCTTCTGGTTCAATAACCTCACCATTTCCTGAAATCACTAATAAAATATCTTTATTTCCTGCTATTAACATAGCTTCGAGTTTTTTTAAAATCTTATCATTTCTCCACTCCATAGCTAATTCTACAGCTGCTCTTTTAAGATTTCCACTAAATTGTTCTAATTTTTCTTCTAGTTTTTCAGATAAAGTCATTGCATCAGCTACAGAACCCGCAAATCCAACTACTACGGTATTATTATATAATTTTCTCACTTTTTTAGCTGTATGTTTCATAATAGTTTTATCTCCAAAAGTAACTTGCCCATCTCCAGCTATTGCAACCCTATTACCTTTTTTTACAGCAATAATTGTTGTTCCCCTAAACATAATCTCACCCCTATCAGCAACAATCAATACTATCATATTTTAACATATCAATCAACTAATATTTTATTATCTTTAATAAATTTTTGTAAAACTTTTAAACTTCGTTCGGATTTCAATCTATTTCTCTCTTTTTTATTCTTAACTTTATGCTCCAATTTAGGCATTATCCCAAAATTTATATGCATAGGTTGAAAATCACTTATACTTCCGTCAGAAATATAATTACTTAAAGAGCCAAGTGCCGTTTCTAATGGAAATATTATTGGCTCTTTATCTAATAATATTCTAGACATATTTATACCTGCCACTAATCCAGAAGCAGCAGATTCAACATATCCTTCAACACCAGTTATTTGTCCTGCAAACATTATATTTTTATATTCTTTCAATTGATAAGTTGGTTTTAAAACCTTTGGTGAATCGATATAAGTATTGCGATGCATTACACCATATCTAACAAATTCTGCATTTTCTAATGCAGGAATTAAACTAAATACCCTCTTTTGTTCTCCCCATTTTAAATTAGTCTGAAACCCAACTATATTATATAAAGTTCCTTCTTTATTGTCTTGTCTTAATTGAACAACTGCATGATACTTCTCTTTTGTAATTGGATTTTCTAATCCAACAGGTTTTAATGGCCCATATAACAAAGTTTCTTTACCTCTTTTCGCCATAACTTCTATAGGCATACAAGCTTCAAAAACTATTTGTTTTTCAAAATTCTTTAATGGATGGACTTCTGCTTTAATAAGTTCTTCATAGAAACGTTCATATTCTTCTTCATTCATAGGACAATTTATATAGTCAGCATCTCCTTTATTATATCTAGAACCTTTAAATGCTTTTTCCATATTAATTGATTCATAAGTTACAATTGGAGCTGCTGCATCATAGAAATACAAATTTTCAGCTTTAGTTAATTTAGAAATATTATCTGTCAAATTTTTAGATGTTAATGGCCCTGTAGCTACAATTACAAAACTATCAATTGGTATTTCAGTTACTTCCTCTCTTATGAGTTCTATATTAGGATGATTATAAATTTTATTAGTTATTTCTTCCGAAAATTTTTCTCTATCAACTGCTAGTGCTCCTCCTGCAGGCACTTTATTATTATCAGCAGCTTCAATAATTAATGATTTTAACATCCTCATTTCAGCCTTAAGTAATCCTACGGCATTTTCTAAACTGTCCGACTTTAATGAATTACTACACACTAATTCAGATAGTTTATCTGTATGATGTGCTTCTGTATTTTTAACAGGCCTCATTTCAAATAGCCTAACTTTAATTCCCCTGTTAGCTAATTGCCAACTTGCTTCGCATCCTGCCAATCCTCCACCAATAACTACTACTTCTTTTTGCATAATATCACCCTCTACTCCTCTTTTGTTTCTTTTTTATATTTGCATTCTTTATTGGAACACACTATATAAGTACCCTTTTTATTTTTTTTCTTTACTAATATCCCCCCGCATTCTGGGCATTTATCGCCAGTTGGAATATCCCAAGAGACAAACGAACAATCAGGATAATTACTGCACCCATAGAATTTTCTACCTTTTTTGGTATGTCTCTCTATTAATTCTCCACCACATTCTGGGCATTTTACACCTAACTCTTTTACAATAGGCTTTGTATTTTTACACTCTGGGTATCCAGGACAAGCTAAAAATTTTCCGAATCTACCATGCTTTATTACCATAAACCTTCCACATTTTTCACATTTTATATCAGTAACTTCATTTTGAATTTCTATCTTATTTATTTCATTTTCTGCTTTTTCAAGACTAACTTTAAATTCTTGATAGAACTCGTTTATTACATCTCTCCAATTTAATACACCTTCTTCAATTTTATCTAACTTACTTTCCATATCTGCAGTAAATTCTTCATTAATAATATCTGTAAAATATTCTAAAAGTAACTCTGTTACTAAAATACCCAAATCTGTTGGTTTAAAATATTTATTTTCTAAAACTACATAACCTCTACTTAAAATAGTGCTAATCGTAGGTGCATATGTGCTAGGTCTACCTATTCCTAACTCTTCCAATGTTTTAACTAAAGTGGATTCGGTATATCTTGCTGGCGGTTGCGTAAAATGCTGTTCAGGTTGTATATCTTTAATATTTACGCTCTCACCTTCATTAAGATTTGGAATTTCTATTTCTTTTTCTTGTTTATCATCTTTAAATATCTTTAAATAACCATCAAATACAATTTTAGAACCAGAAGCTTTAAAAATATATTTTCCGGCACTAATTTTAACTGATAAAGTTTCGTATAATGCAGGGCTCATCTGGCTTGCAATAAATCTTTCCCAAATAAGTTTATACAATTTATATTGATCGACACTTAATGAGCCTTTTATCTTTTCTGGCGTTCTATCTATCAAAGTAGGTCTAATCGCTTCATGTGCATCTTGAATATCATTTTTTCTTTTCGATTTAAATTTTCTAATTCCTGTAGTATATTTTTCTCCATAAATTTCTACTATAAAATCTTTAGCTTTTTTTAGCGCCTCATCAGATATTCTAACTGAATCAGTCCTTATATAAGTGATAAGACCAACAGTCCCCTCTCCTTTAATATCAATACCTTCATACAATTGCTGCGCTATCATCATTGTTTTTTTAGTAGAAAAACCTAAACGTTTAGATGCTTCCTGTTGTAAAGTACTTGTAGTAAAAGGAGGACTAGGATTACGTTTTCTGTTCCCTTTCTTAATTTCCTCAACAGTAAAAGTACTCATTTTAACTTCTTTAACAATAGCTTCAACGTCATCTTTGCTTTTTAATTCTAACTTTCTTTCTTTCCCTTCAGCTTTAACACCATAAAAATTGGCTTTGAATACTTGATTATTTTTTTCAAGAAAAGCATCTAATGTCCAATATTCAGTAGGTTTAAAATTTTCAATCTCTTTTTCTCTATCGCAGATAAGTTTTGTTGCAACAGATTGTACCCTACCGGCACTTAAACCTCTTTTAACTTTTCTCCATAGAAGAGGACTAATTTTATATCCAACAAGTCTATCTAATATCCTTCTAGCTTGTTGAGCATCTACTAAATTCTGATTAATTTGTCTAGGTTTTTTAATCGCATTTTTTATAGCGTTTTTAGTAATTTCGTTAAACTCTATTCTAACTTTATCATCTTTTGAAAGCCCTAATATATGTGATAAATGCCATGAAATTGCTTCTCCTTCTCTGTCAGGGTCTGTTGCTAAATAAATTTTATCGGCTTTTTTCGCTTCCTTTTTTATCTCATTTATTACTGGACCCTTTCCTCTTATCGTTATATATTCAGGTTCAAAATTCTCCTCTATTTTAATACCCAATTTACTCTTGGGTAAATCTCTGACATGCCCTACAGATGCTTTCACCTTATAATTACTTCCTAAAAATTTGCCTATAGTTTTAGCCTTTGCAGGTGATTCTACTATAACAAGAAACTTTGCCAAGTCATACACCTCCAACTTTCATAATGTCTGTTATTATATCAAAAACTATATGTTAAGTCTACTTTTAAAAATCAGTTAATTGAAAAGTTTTTCCCGGCAATTGTCTTACAATCCCTTTTAATTCCAAAATTGTTAATATACTATTTACTTCTTTTATACCTAATCCAGTTTGAAAAGATATTTCGTCACAATGTTTAGGATATTCTTTTATACACTCAACTATCTTAATTTCATCTTTCCCCAAATTCAAATGAGAAACTTCCTTAATCCTTTTTGTTTTAATTCTATTTTTCAATAGAGTAATTTCTTCAATAATATCATTAATATCCATAACAAGTTTTGCCCCATCTTTTATAAGCAGATTTGTACCTTTACTATAAACACTATTAATATTACCCGGTATCGCAAAAACTTCCCTGCCCTGTTCTAATGCCATCTGTGCTGTAATTAACGAACCGCTTTTTTTGCTCGCCTCAACAACTAAAACACCTAAAGAAAGTCCACTAATTATTCTATTTCTCATTGGAAAATTATACGGCAATGGTTGAACTCCTAGCGGGTATTCAGTAATAATTGCTCCATTGTTCTGTATTTTTTCAAATAACGCCTTATTAGTTTTAGGATATATTAAATCTATCCCATTTCCTAAAACAGCGATAGTTCTTCCTTCAGCTATAAGTGCACCTTCATGAGCTTTAGTATCTATCCCATAAGCTAAACCACTTACTATAGTAATTCCTAAACTAGCTAGTTCTTTTGCAAATTTTTCCGCAGCCCATTTGCCATATGCAGTAGCTTTTCTAGCACCAACTATAGCTATGGATACTTCATCTTTAGATTCTAAACTACCTTTAATATAAATTACTTTCGGTGGATTATAAATACTTTTTAAATGTTTAGGATAATCATCATCAAAAATTGTTATTATTTTTGCCCTACTTTTTTGAACTCTATTTATATAATCTTCATAATAATGTATATCTTTATATTTAACTAAAACAGATTTAAAATACTCGCTTATAAAATTAATATTATTGATAACATCTGTTGACGCTTCCCATAACGAATAAAAGCTACCAAAATACTCTTCAAGTTTTTCGATTGTATTACTGTTTATATTAAGACTATTTAACCAAATTAAAATATCTCTACTATTCATAGTATTACCTACTTTCATATTCTATTATAGATTAACGCCAAAATTTTCTATCTAAACTCCTATATTGAATGGCTTCAGCTAAATGTTGTATTTGTATTGATTCTTTTTTATCTAAATCAGCAATAGTCCTAGCTAATTTCAAAATTTTACTATAAGCTCTTGCACTTAATCCTAAATTATTAAATGCTTCTTCCATCAATTTAACACATTCTTTATCTAATTTACAGTATTTATTTATATCTTTTGATGTTAATTGTGCATTACAAAATATTTTTTCTTTATAATACCTATCAATCTGAATTTTTCTTGCTTCATTTACTCTTTTTCTAATACTTTCTGATGTTTCCGACATAGTATTACTTCCCAAATCTTTATAATCTATAGGTGTAACCTCTATATGTATGTCGATTCTATCCAATAATGGCCCACTAATTTTACCCAAATATCTATTTATTTCTCTTTCACTACAAGTACATTCATGTGTCGGATCACCATAATAACCACACGGACAAGGGTTCATACTTGCCACAAACATGAATTTAGCGGGATATGTAAATGAAGCATTAACTCTCGAAATTGTTACGTATCCATCTTCCATCGGTTGTCGAAGAACTTCTAAAACATTTTTTTGAAATTCAGGTAATTCATCTAAAAAAAGTACACCATGATGCGCTAATGATACTTCTCCAGGTTTTGGTATTCTACCTCCACCAACTAAAGATGCACCAGAGATTGTATGATGAGGTGCTCTAAAAGGCCGTTTTGTAATTAAAAAATTATCTTTTAACAAACCTGCTACACTATATATTTTAGTAATCTCCAATGATTCATCAAATGTTAATTCAGGCAGTATAGAAGGTAATCTCCTAGCAATCATTGTCTTTCCAGAGCCCGGTGGCCCTATAAGTAATATATTATGCCCTCCAGCTGCAGCAACTTCCATTGCTCTTTTTAATGATTCTTGTCCTTTAATATCACTAAAATCAGCATATAATTCATCATCGTTTTTAAATAAACTTGATAAATCAGTTTTCCAAGGTTCTATATCTATCTCATCATTTAAATACATTACAAGCTCATACAAGTTTCTTACTGGTATTACATCTATGTTTTCTACCACACTACATTCATCTTTATTTTCGTAAGGTACTATAATTTTTTCAATACCTTTATCTTTAAGCGATATAACTAATGGAAGAGCACCTGCTATTTTATTTATATTACCATCTAAAGATAATTCTCCTATAAAAGATACTTTACTTAAATCTCTATCTCTTATAATCCCTGTCGCTAATAATATCCCAACAGCAATCGATAAATCAAGCTGTGAACCTTCTTTTTTCAAACTTGCAGGTGCAAGATTTATAGTAATCCTGCTTAAAGGAAATTCAAACCCAGAATTTTTTATAGCAGTTCTTACTCTCTCTTTCGCCTCTCTTATGGAAGTATCTGGAAGTCCAACTATACTAAAAGTTGGCATTCCTCTAGAAACATCAGTTTCTACTTCAACAATATAGCCATTTAACCCATGTAATACACAAGTTTTTACCTTTGATAACATTACTCCCAATCTCCCCTTTGTTTTTACGTTTATGTCTTCTATATACTTCAATAAATGAATTGAATTTCCTTCTTTTTTCTTTTATGTCTTTTGATAGGTGTGTTTTTTAGAGGGTTTAAGTTTATCATTTATGATAAGGTTAATTATGATAATTATAGTAAACAATATCAAGATCAAAAAAAATGCACAACAGATTGTGCATTTATATCCAAAAAGCATTTTGTATATGATTTATCTTGATATCTTTTCCCAAAAATATTTCTATAATATCAAATCTATATTGTTTATTCACTATTTTCTTAAGTTTTATATATGAATAAGCAGTTTTTATTATTTTTTGCTGTTTATCTACTGTAACTGCTTCATATGGATAACCATAATTGGAATTTCTTCTAGTTTTAACTTCTATAAATACTATAATGTCATCAATAACAGCAATTATGTCAATTTCTCCTAATTTACATTTAAAATTTCTTTCTATTATTTTATAATTATTTTTAATTAAATAATTAACAGCTAATTTTTCTCCTATAATTCCAGTAATTTTACTTTTCAAAATTCTCACCTTTTTTCTTATCTAATTCATATACAAAAGCCAATATCTCTGCTACAGCCATATATAATCTTTCTGGTATAACTTGTCCTATCTCTAAATCGATTAAATCTTCAACTAAATCCTTATTTTCAACTGTCTTAATGTTATTTTTTTCTGCTTCTTGGATAATTTTTTCAGCAATTTCTCCTTTGCCTTTAGCAATAACTTTAGGTGCAATATTCTCTTTATCATATTTAAGTGCAACAGCAATCTTATTATATCTATTTTTCAAATATATCACACCCTTATGTCTAATAAATAATTCTTAACATCTTTATCAGATAAAACATCAAGAGGATCAATATTTTCTCCATTTATATAATTTATAATTACTTTATTATAACCATGCTCAATTAAAGCATTTTTTAACTTATATTCACTTTTCTCGAAATTTTTTATATAACTACTTTTATTCATATAGAAATTAATCGTAATACTATCTCTAATTATATTGGCTAATATCTTTATTTTATCAAACCTATTAGTTTCTAAAGAAATCATTATATTCAAATTTTCTGTTTTGCCTTTAAATCTTCTTTTATCTAAAACATAAAACTTCTTTATCAATTCACTTTTATCGGCAAAATAAAATGGATAATATACAAAAGTAGCATTTTCATTAAGTTTACTTAAGAAAGTGATTTTATCTTTCAAAGTTTGGAACTTATCAAAAACTTCATCTGATGCTTTATCTTTTTTATGCAATATTAATTCTAGTTCTTTAAATAATTGCTTCAAATCTTTATAATAAGTTTTTAATGATTCTTTATCTTTTCCGTCAAACCTAATAATCAAGTTTTTTAAATTAACTTTAAAATTTTTAAATTCTCTATCTTCAATAATATTTTTTTCATATAAATCAATCAAAAACTCTTCTAAATCTTCTTGAATAAAACTTTTATCACTAATCAATTCATCTAAAAACTTTAAATTGTTCACACTAATTTGAATTTCCGATTTTAAAAGAAAAACTACTTTTTTAATAATATCTGGTGTAATATCTCTACCCCTTAAAATATTCATCAGTTCATTTCGAATTTTATCAGTTATTATATTATTTTTAGAAACATTATTATCATCTGATACTTTTTTAGTTTCAGTAGTTTCTTTTAAAAATTTAAGTATATCATCCGACATCATATCTTTATTATTGCCCAGATATTTTATCTCTTCATTTTCTTTAGTATTTATCAAATTTCTTACTTTATTTAATATCTTCATAACTTTTTCTATTGTCTCTTTATTTAATGGCATTTTAAACTTGATTAAACTTTTAATTATTTCTATATTTTCCTGATCTGCGTTTAAATTATTTCTCTCTAGCAGCATTTTAATAAATGTTTCTTTATTTTTTATATAAGAACATTCTTTTTCCAAAGGTGTCAACACTATATTCCCATCTGTAAAGTCTTTAATAAGAAAATTTAGAATTTTATTTTTATACTCCTCTAAGGAAATCAAAGTACTCGCCTTAATAATATCTCCATTACCTAAATCTATAGATACAATATCCCCAGATACATCTATTATTCTACCTTTAATAATACCACCTTTATATAATCTACTATTAAATTTAGTATTTATAAAAATCTGCATTTCTTTATCTATTCTCATAAATATCACCAAATAAATTAAGTTGTTTTTCTTTTCCCAAAATATTTTTAAGAAAACTTAATCTATGTATTGGCGAAGGCCCTAATTCTTTTATTGCTTCTCTATGTTTTTTAGTCGCATATCCTTTATGTTGTTCTAATCCATAACCCCTATATTTTTTAGCCCACTCTATACATTTCCTATCTCTATAAACTTTTGCAACTATTGAAGCAGCTGCTATCCCATGACATCTCGAATCCCCTTTTACTATACTCATTTGAGGTATGTCAACATCTATTTTTTCTGCATCTATTAAAATAAAATCTGGCCTTATAATATTATTATTTTTATCTCTTAACGACATTACCGCTTTTTTCATTGCAAGTTGAGCACTTTTTTTTATATTTATTTTATCAATTGTTTTAGAATCTACTTCTCCAATTCCAAATGCTATTGCTTTGTCAAGTATAATATCATATAGTTTTTCCCTCTTTTTAGCAGAAAGCTTTTTAGAATCATTTACACCTTCGATAATTAAATCTTTAGGCATAATTATTGCGCAAGCTACTACGTCTCCAGCGAGACAACCTCTGCCAACTTCATCAACACAAGCAATATATTCATAACCTTTTTCCCATAATTCTCTTTCAAAAGTCAACATATTACCCCTCCACAATATTTGAATTCTATTTTGTTTCTTTTAAATCCTTCATTATGCCTTTACAAAAATCTTAAAAAATAAACCTTCCTTTCTGGAAGGCTATTTTTCTGGATGTTCTAATGTTATTTTACCAATAGTCCCTTTTCTGAACTCATCTAAAATCAAATGGGCCACTCTTGAGTAATCTATATCTCTGCCCTTTAAAATGCAACCTCTTTTCAAGGCTATTTCTTCCATTACCTGTAATGGCGTTTTGTCTTCTAATTCAACTTTATATCTATCCTTAAGTTTGTCTGGTGCTACATCAATAAGTCTCTCTATTAATTTCAATGCTAGAGTTTCAATATCCATAATCTCATCTTTTATTGCTCCAGTAAAAGCCAAATTAAGTCCTACATTTTGGTCCTCAAACTTTGGCCATAATATACCAGGAGTATCTAATAGCTCTAAATTGCCTCTCAATTTTATCCACTGTTTACCCCTAGTTACACCCGGACGATTACCTGTTTTGGCGCTTTTTCTACCAGATAATGAATTTATCAAAGTAGATTTTCCAACATTGGGTATGCCTACAATCATAGCCCTCACAGGTTTTTGTTTTATACCTTTAGCCTTTAATTTTTGCAATTTTTCTTTTAATATTTTATTTGCTTCTTCAATAATTCTTTCAGTCCCAACATTTTTTGCTGCATTTATTAAAATAGCCGTTATATTCCTTTCTCTATAATAATTAATCCATTTCTCATTTATTACATCGTCTGCTAAATCACATTTATTTAATATTACAACTCTAGGTTTATTCCCAATAATCTTTTCAATATCAGGATTTTTACTGCTAACAGGTATTCTAGCATCTAACAATTCAAAAACTATATCAACAAGCTTTAAGTTTGTTTTTAACAATTCTCTTGTTTTTTTCATATGACCCGGATACCAGTTTATATTCATATATCATCACCCTCTTCAAAATTACTTGTTAACTATTATCACTCAATTTTTAATTAGTATTCGTAATCCACTAAAATAAATATAGGGACTGAAAATCAGTCCCAAATTAATAATCTCTTTTTTCTTTAACCTTTGCAGCTTTACCAGTTTTACCTATTAAATAATTTAATTTAGCTCTTCTTACTTTACCTCTTCTAGTTACAACAATCTTCTCAATTCTTGGAGAATGAACAGGGAATGTTCTCTGTACACCCACACCATAAGATATTCTTCTTACAGTGAAAGTCTCTCTTGAACCTCCACCTTGTCTTTTAAGTACAATACCTTCAAACACCTGAATTCTTTCTCTATTTCCTTCTTTTACTTTATAGTGTACTTGAACTGTGTCCCCAACATTAAATTGAGGGATATCATCTCTGATTTGCTCCTGCTCTATTAACTTAATTACGTCCATGTTTTCCCCTCCCTTCTTCCTAGACGTTCATGCTATTTTAAGCAGAGGACCGCCCGTTTTGCCACAAGTAATTATAGCATAAATATATACAAAATACAACTTATTTCTGTGTATTTATTTCTTTCTTTATTTCATTTAATACTTTTTTTTGTTTTTCATTTAATTCTAATTTATCTATCAAATCTGGTCTTCTCATATAAGTAAGTTTCAATGATTGATATAATCGCCATTCTTCTATTTTTTTATGATTCCCAGACAATAGAACATCAGGTACCTCATATCCTCTAAATACTCTTGGTCTTGTGTATTGAGGATATTCTAAAAGTCCATTATAATGCGATTCTTCTTTAAATGATTCTTCACTACTTAAAACCCCTGGAATCAATCTTACTACTGAATCAACTACAACCATAGCAGATATTTCTCCGCCAGTTAATACATAATCTCCAATTGAAATCTCATCATCTATATAATTTTCTACTATTCTATTATCAATTCCTTCATAATGTCCACAAAGTAATATTAAATGTTGCTCTTTTGAAAGCTCTTTAGCTAAACTTTGATTATATACTCTTCCTTTTGGCGTAAGATAAATGACCCTTGAATTAGTCTTTCTAACACTCTCAATAGCTTTATAAATTGGTTCAGGTTTCATAACCATCCCAGGTCCACCACCAAAAGGATAATCATCAACACGCTTATGCTTATCTTCAGAAAAATCTCTTATATTAATATAGTTTAATTCTACTAATTTGTCTTTAATTGCTCTACCTATTATACTATAACTAAAAACTTCCTCTAACATAGTTGGAAACAATGTTAAAATATCTATCTTCATTCTATCATTCCTTCTAGTGGGTCTATAATCACTTTATTATCATCAAGATTTATCTCTTTAACAACTTCTTTTATAGCTGGTATAAGATACTCTTTATTACCATCTCTAACTACATAGACATCATTACTACCTGTCTGTATAATATCTTTAATTTCACCTATAAATCTACCATCTTTAAGATAAACATTTAAACCGATAATCTGAAATATAAAATACGTATCCTCTGGTAATTCTATAGCATTTTCTCTATCTATATATATATATTTACCCTTAAAACACAAAACATCATTAATATTGTCAAAATCCTTAAATTTCAACATAACAAAATTTTTCTTATACCAAACATCTTCTATTTCAACTTTTTGATTTTCTATATAAACATATTCTAATTCATCAAATCTAGTCATATCATCTGTTAAAGGCAATACCTTCATTTCCCCTTTAATTCCATGAGTATTAACTATTTTACCTACTTTGATAAAATCTATCATAGGCAATACCCCTTTGATTTTTATTTTTTTCAGTTTAGTCTATCCATTTGAAAATATTTTTATTCTAAAATTGAAATAAAGGGATTAGACAAACTAATCCCTTTACTGTATAATTTCAACTACAACCCTTTTGTTTTCCTTAGTAGCTGCTGCCTTTACAACAGTCCTTATAGCCTTCGCTATTCTACCCTGTTTCCCAATAACTTTTCCCATATCTTCTGGGGCTACTTTTAACTCAATAATTACTGATTGTGTACCCTCTACTTCATTCACTTGTACTTCTTCTGGTCTATCTACAAGAGCTTTAGCTATTACTTCAACTAACTCACCCATTTATCTACACCCCCCAAGATCGAATTAAGCATTCTTAATCTCTTCTAATTTCTCATAAATACCATTTTTCTTAAATAAATCATTCACTGTATCTGTAGGTTTAGCACCATTTTTTAACCATTTAATTGCCTTTTCAGCATCTATTTTAATCTCTTTTGGATTTGAAACAGGGTTATAATATCCAACTTGCTCAATGTATTTTCCATCTCTAGGAGCACGTGAATCAGCTACTACTATTCTGTAGAAAGGCTTCTTTTTAGAACCCATTCTTGTCAATCTGATTTTTACTGCCATATTTTCACCTCCTTCTGAAAGTCTATCTATCTAAAAAATGGAATTTTAAACTTGCCTTTTTTCATAGCTTTTTCCATTTCACCCATCTTCTTGATCATTTTTTTAGTTTCTTTAAATTGCTTTAAAAGCCTATTTACATCTTGAATCGATGTACCACTACCTTTAGCAATTCTTTTTCTTCTACTTCCATCTATAATAGATGGATTTTGTCTTTCTTCCTTTGTCATCGACTGTATTATAGCCTCAATTTTCACTAACTCTTTTTCATCAACTTTTAAATTTTTTAATTGTTTAGAACCCATACCCGGTATCATCTCTAATATCTGATCTAAAGGTCCTAAATTTTTCATCTGCTGTAATTGTTCAAGAAAATCCTCAAATGTAAACTGTTGATTTCTTAGTTTTTTCTCTAATTCAATAGCTTTTTTAGCATCTAGACTAGCTTGAGCCTTTTCAATTAAACTTAAAACATCTCCCATCCCTAAAATTCTTGAAGCCATTCTATCAGGATGGAAAGGTTCTATTTGTTCTAACTTCTCACCCATACAAACAAACTTTATAGGTTTTTGAGTGACAGCTCTAATCGATAAAGCCGCACCACCTCTTGCATCTCCATCAAGCTTAGTCAAAATGACACCATCAATACCTAATCTATTATCAAAAGTCTCAGCCACTGTTACTGCATCTTGTCCTGTCATTGCATCTACAACAAGTAAAATCTCATGTGGCTTTACTTCATCTTTTATATTTTCTAATTCATTCATCAAATCTTCATCAATGTGAAGCCTACCCGCTGTATCTATAATAATAACATCATTTCCATTCTTCTTGCCATATTCAATCGCAGCCTTAGCTATATTAACTGGATTCTGCTTATCACCCATTGAAAAAACTGGTATTCCAATACTACTTCCAACTACTTGTAATTGTTTAATAGCGGCTGGTCTATAAATATCACAAGCTACTAATAAAGGTGTTTTCCCATTTTTCTTAAATAAACCAGCTAATTTACCAGATGTAGTCGTTTTACCGGCCCCTTGAAGACCACATAACATTATAATTGTAGGCGGACTAGATGCAAATTCTATTTTACTCTGGGTTTCTCCCATTAACTTAGTTAACTCTTCATTTACTATTTTTATTACTTGTTGCCCTGGAGTAAGGCTCTCCATCACTTCATGCCCAACAGCTCTTTCTTTTACATTATTAATAAATTTTTTAACAACTTTAAAGTTAACATCCGCTTCAAGCAATGCAAGCTTTACTTCGCGCATTGCATTATTAACATCTTTTTCTGAAAGTTTTCCCTTACCTTTTAGTTTACCCAGAGTTTTTTGAAGCTTTTCAGCTAAACTTTCAAAAATCATTATTTGACCTCCTGATCATTATCTAAAATATCTAAAGCAATATTCTCAATATCCATTACATGAGAATTGATATCTTCTAAACGTCCTAATTTTAAATCATCCTTTATCAATTTTAACTGTTTAAGAATAATTTTTATTTTATCCTTATCTTCTAAAAATTTCTTAACTAATCCTAGTTTCTCCTCATAATCCAATAATCTTTTCTCTGCTCTTTTTAATATATCATGAACACCTTGTCTACTGATGTTTAACTGCTCTCCAATCTCGCTTAATGACAAATCATGTATATAATACATCTCAATTATTGTATATTGTCTATCACTAAGTAATTTCCCATAAAAATCAAATAGCAACCCCATTCTTATTACCTTCTCAAACATACAAATCACCATATCAATAGAATGTAAAGCCATAAACTTGACAGATTGTATTTTATAATACATATTCTTTTTTGTCAAGTTATTCTGCAAAAATCGCCTCAACAAAATTTTGAGGATCAAAATCTTGTAAATCTTCTATTCTTTCACCTACACCAACTAATTTAACTGGTACATTTAACTCTGATTGAACAGCTAAAACTACACCACCTTTAGCTGTCCCATCTAATTTAGTTAATACTATTCCAGTTATATCACAAGCTTCTTTAAACACTTTAGCTTGCATGATTGCATTCTGTCCTGTTGTAGCATCGACTACTAATAAAACCTCCCTAGTAGCCTCAGAAAATTCTCTTTCTACTATTCTAAAAATCTTATTAAGCTCATTCATTAAATTCTTTTTATTATGAAGTCTACCTGCCGTATCACAAATCAATACATCAGCCTTACGAGCTTTTGCCGCTTGTATGCCATCAAAAATAACTGCTGCAGGGTCAGAACCCTCTTTATGTGCTATTATCTCAACACCCGCTCTATTAGCCCATTCTTGCAATTGATCAATAGCAGCTGCTCTAAAAGTATCACCCGCTGCAATTAAAACCTTTTTACCTTCTTTTTTTAATCTATAAGCCAATTTCCCTATAGTCGTAGTTTTACCAACTCCATTTACCCCAACAACTAGTATAATCGCCGGTGATGGTTCTATATTAATTTTATTATCACTTTCAACATCAGTTAGAATTTCTTTCAATTCTTCTTTTAGCAACTCTCTAATTTCAAAAACTTCCTTTATCTTTTTCTCCTTTACTTTATCTTTCAAGTCCTCAATTATCCTCATTGTTGTATTTACTCCCATATCTGCAGTTATCAATACTTCTTCTAATTCCTCAAATAATTCTTCATCAATTTTCTGGTAAGATTTTAATATAGTATCAACTTTTTCAGTAATACCTTTTCTCGTCTTTTCTAATCCTTGTTTCAATCTACCAAATAAACTCAATTTTGGCTTTTCTTCATCATTAGATTGCTCAATCTTTTCTTCTACTACTGTTTCCTTTTCTTGAGATAAGTCATTTTCTTTTTGTTCTAAATCATTCTCTTTTTTAATCATTTTAAAAAATTTCTTTAACATTTTAAACCCTCCTTAGCTAGCTTTTTCGTCAATTTTTTCTGATAATCTTACTGATACCAATTTAGTAACACCTTCTTCTTCCATTGTAACGCCGTATAAAGAATCTGCTGCTTCCATAGTTCCTTTTCTATGGGTTATAACAATAAATTGAGTGTTTTCTGAAAAATCTTTTAAATAATCAGCAAATCTAAATACATTTGCTTCATCTAATGCAGCTTCGATTTCATCTAAAACACAGAAAGGAGTTGGTTTAGTCTTCAATATAGCAAAAAGTAAAGCAATTGCTGTCAAGGCTTTTTCTCCTCCTGACAATAATGAAAGACTCTGCAATTTCTTGCCCGGAGGCTGTGCTATAATTTCTATTCCACTTGTCAAGACATTTTCATTATCTTCTAAATATATATCAGCTTTTCCGCCTCCAAATAGTTTCTCAAAAACTTCAATAAAATTCTTTCTAATCTTCTCAAAATTAATATTAAAATGTTCTATCATTTTTCTCTCCATATCTTTAATAACTTTATTTAAAGACTGTTCAGCTTCTATCAAATCATTTTTTTGTTCAGTAAGAAATTTAAATCTTTCATTTACTCTTTCAAATTCTTCAATAGAACTAACATTTACATCTCCTAAAGACTTTATTTTTCTTTTTAAATCTCTAATTTCATTTTGAACTTTAGTTACATTTTCTATTTCTTTTTTATATTTTAAAGCCATTTGATATGAAAGTTCATAATCATCCCACAGTTTATTAGTATAACTCTCAAGCTGCATATTATATCGAGTAAGTTTAATATCTAGAGTATTTTTACTTGACTGCAAGTCATTTATCTTTTTATTCATTTCTTTTATCTTTTCTTGTTCATTATAAAATGACTGCATGTAATTATTCTTATCGCTTTTTATCTCTTTAAGCCTAATATCATATTCTAAAAGTTCTTGAGACAGCTCATTCTTTTCAACAATAAACATTGTTCTTTGATTTTGTAATTTTTCAATGTTTTCTTTGATTCTTTCTAATTCAGTTTCAAAATTTTCTATATCATTGGCAATTCTTTCATATTCCTCATCGAGTTTCAAAATCGATTCGTCAATTCCTTTCATTTTCTGCTCGCAAGAAGCCAAATTTACTTTGACATCAGTTAAATATTTTGACAAATCATCTCGTTCTAATTTATTTTTTTCAAAATTATCTAATAAGTTATCAACCTCTGTTTTACTTAAATTATATCTACTTTCACTATTTTGTAAATCTAGACTCAAAGTCTCAATCTCTTTATTCAATTCCATCATTTCGCCCAATAATTGTCTTTTCTCGTTATTATACTTTTCTATTAAATCAATTAAACTTTGTCTTTCTCTCTCCTTCTGAAGTTTACTATTCTCAAAATTTGAAATGTTTAAATTTAGTCTATTAATATCTTTTTCACTTTCTTCTAACTCATAATTTAACTTAAATAACTTATCATTTATGTTTTTAATATCTACTTCTAATCTCTTATATACTTCTTTAAGCTCTATTATCTGTTTACCCAAATCATTAAGCTCTCTTTCTCTACTCAACAGCCTCACATTTTTAGAACTCAAACTTCCACCAGTAATCGAACCGCCCGGATTTATAACTTCTCCATCTAACGAAACCACTTTCATTGAATACTTTAACTTTTTAGAAACTTTGATGCCATCATCAATTGTTTCAACAACAACTACTCTTCCAAGCAAATATTCAAAAATTTCTCTATACTCTTCATCAATTTCTATTAGCTTTGAAGCAATACCTATAACTCCATTCGTTTTTATTATCTCTTCTTCATCGGACTTTAATCCTCTACCTCTAATAGATGTCATTGGTAAAAAAGTAACTCTACCCAATTTATTTTCTTTTAAATATCTTATAATCCTCTTAGCTTCATTTTCCGAATTAGTAACAATATTTTGTAATGCCGAACCAAGCGCTATCTCAATTGCTATTTCGTATTTTTTATCGACTCTTAATAATTCAGCAACTACTCCTCTTACTCCTTCTCCTAATTGTCTATCTTTTTCAATTGCTTTAAGTACATTTTTAACACTTTTATAAAATCCATCATAACTCTCTTTCATTTCTTTTAAAAGATTATATTTAGATATTTTAGTTTGGATTTCGCCTTTTATTTGTTCCAATTGCATATTAATATTTTTTAATTTCTTTTCTAGTTTTTCCTTATCATCAATTAATGAATATTTAAAATCTGTTATTTTATCTAATTTTTTATTAAGTAGTTGTATTTCAGAATCAATATTTTTAATTTCAGATTCGGTATCATTTTTTTTATAAACTAACTCGTCAATTTCTTTATCTATCTGTTTAATTCTTTTATCAATATTTATAATAAAAGTTTTAGTGCTATTTATTTTGCTTTTAATTTCAGTTATACTATTTAATAATTGAATAACAATATCCTTTTTATCTTCTATTCCTCTTTCTTTGCTTTTTATCTCATCGTCTAACTTGTCCAATTTATTTAAGCGCTCATTTAATTCGCATTTTAAATTGTTAATCTTCTCATTTAACTCTTTCTTATCATTGATAAGTCTGATTTTTTCCATTTCAATTTCCTTTTGTCGTTTTACCAATTTTTCTATATTATTACTTACCTTATTTTGTTCTTTCTTTAAAATTTCCGTTTTTTCATCGCATAATTTTATTTCACCATCAATTTTCTCAATTTTATTTTGAATATCATACTTATTATTTTGTATAATTTCTATATTCTTCTCCATTTTTTCAATTTCATACTTTACTTCATTATATTTGTTTTCTAATGCTTCTCTTTTCTCTTCATTATATTTTAACTGCTCTTGAATTACATCTTTCTGTTTCTCTATATGTTCTATTTGCACTTTAAATCTATCTATTTCTCTTAAATATAGATTAACTTCCAAATCTTTTAATGTTTCTGCAAGCTCAAGATATCTTTTAGCCTTTTCAGCTTGTATTTTTAATGGGGATAACTGCCCTTCGATTTCATTTAATATATCATTAATACGAATAATATTCTCTTTAGTTCTTTTAAGTTTTTTCTCTGATTCTTCTTTTCTTGTTTTAAACTTGACTATTCCTGCTGCCTCTTCGAAAATATTTCTCCTGTCTTCTGACTTAGAACTTAATATTTCATCTATTCTACCTTGCCCAATGATTGAATATCCATCTTTCCCTACACCAGTATCCATAAATAGTTCTCTAATATCTTTCAATCTACATGAATTCTTGTTTATATAGTATTCACTTTCTCCTGAACGAAATAACCTTCTAGTTATACACACTTCCGAGTAATCTATAGGCAAGCTCCCATCCTTATTATCAAATACTAAAGTAACTTCAGCAAAGCCAAGCGGTTTTCTTCTTGAAGTACCTGAAAAAATAACATCTTCCATCTTACTGCCTCTCAATGTTTTAGCACTTTGTTCTCCTAAAACCCATCTAATAGCATCTGATATATTACTTTTACCACTACCATTAGGACCGACTACACAGGTAATCCCTCCACTAAGTTCAATATCAGTTTTATCTGCAAACGACTTAAACCCTTGTATTTCTATCCTCTTTAAAAACAAGTTTAACACCTCTTTTATATAGTTTGCTAAAACTAAACTGTACAAGAAATAAAAGGTTTCCAAAAATCCGGAAACCCATATAACTATATCTTTTTTTACTAATACACAAATATATTCTACTTAAATAGAATAAACCCCTTCCTTTTAAGATATTTCTCTATATATTCCCTAATAACTAATTCATAACATATTTCATCAGTATGTACCTTTAATACTTCTAAAGGTAACTCTGATTTCTTCAACTTGATAATTATATTATACTTATCTTTAAAATATTTGACATTACTTGATTTTTGCCCTACTATATTTGATACTAATTTACTATTAATTTCAATTAATATTGAAACATTTTTAATTTTATTTTCATTTATAAATTCTTCTAAAATTATTTTATATATATTTGATTCAACTAATTGTCTAATTGAAGGATGATATGGACCCGCTAAAACATCTCCTCCTAAAGAAATATTTTCTGTCGGTTGCAATCCTATTCTAATGACTGGTATTCCATGATATTTAAATAAAATTAATATATCTGTACAGATATCAATGGCTTCCTCTAAACTCAACGGCTTATATTTTTTTGCAAAATACATGTATTCTAAATAAGTATCCTTAATTACTAATGTTGGATATAATCTAACAAAATCTGGTTTAAGATTAATAATATTTAAAGCAGTATTAATCGCCTTTTCTTTAGTATCGCCCGGTAGTCCTATCATAAACTGCAATCCCAATTCAAAATCCCATCTTTTTATTAAATTAACTGCATCAATCACATCATTGACAGTATGTCCTCTATTGCTCTTTATTAAAACTTCCTCATCTAATGATTGAACTCCCAACTCAATAATATCTACATTGTACTTTTTCAATAATGCAAGAATAAAATCATTTATATAATCAGGTCTTGTCGACAATCTAATTTTGTCTATTAATCCTCTCTTTTTGTAATTATATACTATATTTAAAAACTCTTCTTGCTGCTTGACATCAATCCCAGTAAAACTTCCGCCAAAGAAAGCCACTTCTATCTCTTTTGTATCAATAGGAATAGTTTCTAAAAACTTATCAATCGTTTCTTCTATTTCAGTAGCCGTTATATCTTTAATTTGTCCCGCTATTTTCTTTTGATTACAAAAAACACAATCATGTGGACATCCTTTATGCGGTACAAAAATAGGTATTATTTTTTTTCTAGTTCCCATCTAAAACACCTAACCTTATTAAAGCATTTTTAGCGGCACATTGTTCAGCATCTTTTTTACTACGACCAATACCCTCACCTAATACTCGATTATTAAGAGAGACTTTAACTTGAAAAATTTTATTGTGATCTGGACCATATTCATTCATTACATTATAACAAACACTCGACTTATTATTTTTTTGAATTATCTCCTGCAATTGAGTCTTATAGTCAATTAATATTTTCCCTTCTACAGCATCTTCAATTATATTCTTCAATACATTTAATACAAATTTTCTAGCTTCTTTAAGCCCACCATCTAAATATATCGAGCCTATTAAGGCTTCTAATGCATCTGCTAATATAGATATCCTTTCTCTTCCACCAGTAGCTTCTTCTCCTTTTCCTAAAAGAAGATATATGCCTAAATTCAACTTTTTTGCTACTGTTGATAAAGACGTTTCACATACAATAACAGCCCTTAATTTTGTGAGCTCCCCTTCAGGGAACTTAGGATACTTTTCAAATATATAGTCGCTTACAACTAAACCTAATACAGAATCTCCAAGAAACTCTAACCTTTCATTATATTTGATTTTCAATTTCTTATGCTCATTAGCATATGAGCTATGAGTTAATGCTCTATTAAGAAGATTTATATTACAAAATCTATATCCGATTTTTTCTTGCAATTCTTCCAATAACTTCATTCGTTCATTATGTAAAGACATACTCTACCTCCAGCTTGATTTGAAACAATTTACTTTTATCACATTAATAGTTTACTACATAGTATTATTTACATGCAAATAGTTTTTAAATCTGTAATTGATAATTTAGTAATAAAGACTAGGCTTTAACCTAGTCCTTATTACTAAACATATTTTTTTATTATAATAGAAGCGTTATGACCACCGAATCCTAATGAATTTGACATTGCATAGATTACTTTTTGCTCTATCCCTTTATTAGGTACATAATCTAAATCACATTCTTCATCTTTCGTATTGTAATTAATTGTAGGCGGTATAAAATCATGATATACTGTTAAAGCACATACCGCACCTTCAAGTCCACCAGCCGCACCTAATAAGTGTCCAGTCATTGATTTAGTAGAACTTACTTTTAGTTTGTAAGCATAATCTTTAAACACTTCTTTTATAGCAGCAGTCTCAAACTTATCATTATATGGTGTAGACGTTCCATGTGCATTTATATAGTCTATCATATTTGGCTCTATACCTGCATCATCTAAAGCTGATTTCATAGCTCTAGCTGCTCCCTCTCCATTTTCTGCCGGTGCAGTTATATGATAAGCATCACACGTCATCCCATATCCTACAATTTCTCCATATATTTTAGCTCCTCTATTTAAAGCATGATTCAATTCTTCCAAAATAAGAATTGCTGAACCTTCTCCCATTACGAAACCATCTCTATTCTTGTCAAATGGTCTACTAGCTATCTTAGGATTATCATTATTTGTCGATAATGCTTTCATAGATGAAAAACCGGCCAATGCTAATGGCGTTATTGCAGCTTCAGCACCACCTGTAACAATTATATCGGCATCTCCTCGCTGAATTATCTTAAAGCTATCGCCTATGGCATTCGTTGAAGAAGCACAAGCCGAAACAACTGTTTCATTTGGTCCTTTTGCACCTAATAAAATAGCTATCTGTCCTGCTGCCATATTACTAATCATCATAGGTATAAAAAAAGGACTTATTCGTTTAGGACCTTTCTTTAATAATTTTTCATGTTGTTCCTCAAGAGTAGATAAGCCTCCAACTCCTGAGCCTATTACAACTCCAAATCTATTTTTATTTATTAAATCCAAGTTTAACTGGGAATCTTCTACAGCCAATCTACTTGCAGCAACTGCAAATTGAGTAAATCTATCCATTCTTTTCGCTTCTTTTTTATCCATATAATCCTCAGGCTTAAAACCTTTTACCTCTGCCGCTATTTTTGTAGAATAACCTTCAGTATCAAATCTCGTTATATAATCAACACCATTTTTACCTTCTTTAATAGCATTCCAAAATTCTTCCATTCCAATTCCAATTGGACTTACTACACCTATACCGGTAATAACCACTCTTCTCTTCATGGTTTAACCTCCTAAAATGTCTAGTTAATAAAAATCTATTTTTAAGGTCCCGAAAAAAATCGGGACCATTATCTCATAATTACTTCATATTATTCTGAATATACTCAACTGCATCTTTAACAGTTTTTATTTTTTCTGCTTCCTCATCTGGAATTTCTAAATCAAACTCATCTTCAATAGCCATAATAAGTTCAACTACATCAAGAGAGTCTGCATCAAGGTCGTCTTGAAAAGATGATTCCATTTTTATTTCATCTTCCTCAACCTCTAGCTGTTCAGCTATTATCTTTTTAAGCTTTTCAAATACCATGTTTACACCTCCCTTCAATATTATTACAATAATTTATATTAATAACCCTCCATCAACAATTAAAACCTGACCTGTTATGTAAGAAGATAGGTCACTAGCTAAAAATGCAACTGCATTAGCTATATCTTCAGGTTCTCCTAACCTATTCAACGGTATTTTTGTTAAATACTCTTCTTTTACTTTATCCGGCAACTTATCTGTCATATCAGTATTTATAAATCCCGGAGCTACCGCATTTACTCTTACCTTCTTCTTAGCAACTTCTTTGGCAATTGATTTAGTAAATCCTATTATACCGGCTTTAGAAGCAGCATAATTACACTGCCCCTGATTACCTGTAATACCTATTACTGATGCTACATTTATAATACTACCACTCTTTTGTTTTATCATACTTCTAATCGCTGTCTTAGTAACATTAAACGTCCCTTTTAAATTAATATTAATTACATCATCCCATTCTTCTTCTTTCATCCTCATTAATAAGTTATCTCTAGTTATTCCAGCATTATTTACTAAAATATCAATTCTACCGAATTCATCTAAAACTTTATTTATAAAATTTTCTACATCGTCTTTATTTGACACGTCTGCCTTTACAGCTATAGCTCTAACTCCCATCTCTTCCGCAAGTTTTATGACTTCTTTAGCTTTAGCATCACTCTTTGTATAATTAACAACTATATTAGCTCCTAAAGAAGCTAATTTCAGCGCTATAGCCTTGCCAATTCCTCTCGAACCTCCTGTTATAAGTGCTATTTTCCCATTTAGATTCATAAACTCAGCCCCTTAACTTAAAAATTCTTTTAATTTCGATAATGTAGTCATATTTTCAACATTAATTGTTGTAACTTTAACTCCCAATTTCTTTGCTGTTTTCTTTACAAAACTGCTTAGTGATTTACCTGGACCTATTTCTATAAATGTATCAATTCCATACTTAATCATAAATTCAATACTATCTTGCCACAATACAGGCATAAACACTTGTTTTGATAAAAGCTCTCTAATTTCACTTTCATTTTCAATAATCTTTGCTGTTACATTTGAAACTACTTTCGTCTTCATTTCCGCTATTGAAACCTTTTTTAGCTCTTCATTTAATTTATCACCAGCTGGTCTCAATAGACTCGAATGAAAAGGAGCACTTACAGATAACTTCAAAGCCTTCTTAGCACCTTTTTCTTTAGCAACATCACATGCTTTTTCAACAGCCTTAACTTCTCCAGAAATCACTATTTGACCAGGACAATTATAATTTGCACATTCAACCACGCCTGCATCACTTGATTCTCTAACAACTTCTTCAACTACATCTCTTTCTAAACCTATAATCGCAGCCATAGTTCCTACCCCAAGAGGCACTGTCTCCTGCATTAATTTCCCTCTAACCTTTACAAGTTTCACTGCCTCTTCAAATTTAAAAGCACCACTATATACTAAAGATGAATACTCTCCTAAACTCAGCCCAGCAGTTATTTCAGCTTTTAAACCTAATTCGTCAATTACTTTTAATATAGCAATCGAAGTAGTTAAAATCGCTGGCTGAGTATTTTCAGTTTTAATTAATTCTTCATTAGGTCCTTCAAAACAGAGTCTTTTTAAATCAAATCCCAAACTTTCATTGGCAATATCAAATACTTCTGCTGCAGCTCTATAATTTTCAACAATATCCATTCCCATTCCGACATATTGGGCTCCTTGCCCCGGGAAAATAAATGCTATTTTATTCATTTTTTATCACTCCTATAAACTCTCTTTAACTTTTCTGGCCTCATTGATTATATCTTCAATAACCTCTTTACAAGTTTTAATTTCTTTAATCAATCCACTAATCTGTCCTGCCATTACAGAGCCGTTTTCAACATCTCCATTTAATACAGCATTCCTTAATGTACCTATTCCTAGTTTTTCAATTGTCTCTTTGTCTGTTCCTTCTTTTTCTAACTTTATAAACTTTTTAGTAAGTTTATTCTTAATAGATCTTACAGGATGTCCTGTAACTCTCCCAGTTACTACTGCATCTCTATCTCCAGCTTTAAGTATCATCTTTTTATAATTTTCATGTGCTATACATTCTTTAGTACAAACAAACCTCGTACCAATCTGTACTCCTTTTGCACCTAGAGCTAATGCTGCAACAAAACCTCTTCCATCAGCAATTCCCCCAGCCGCAATTACGGGTATATTAACCGAATCAACAACTTGAGGTACTAAAGCCATTGTAGTAAGTTCTCCAATGTGCCCGCCTGCCTCAGTACCTTCAACGATCAATGCATCCGCACCTACTTTTTCCATTCTTTTCGCAAGTGCAACTGAAGGAACTACAGGTAATACCTTCGTACCAATCTCTTTAAATTTACTTATGTATTTACCAGGATTTCCTGCCCCTGTTGTTATTACAGGAACCTTTTCTCTATATAATAATTCCATAATCTCATCAACATAGGGAGATAATAACATAACGTTGACACCAAATGGTTTTGATGTCATTTTTTTTATTTTAAATATCTCTTTCTCTATCACATCAACAGGCGCATTACCACAACCGATTATCCCTAACCCACCTGCATTAGACACAGCCGCAGCAAGCTCTGATGTTGCAACCCATGCCATACCACCTTGTATAATTGGATATTGAATATTTAATAAATCGCAAATTACAGTCTTAAACATCTTACACCTCCTGGTTTTTATGCCATTTAATAATGCATGAACCCCAAGTCAAACCTCCACCAAAACCAACTAATAAAATATTATCGCCATTTTTTATTTTGCCAGCTTTAATTGCTTCATCTAATGCAACAGGAATTGAAGCTGACGACATATTCCCGTATTTATTTAAGTTTATATATACTTTATCTTTAGCAAGTTTTAATCTCTTTCTTGCAGATTCAATAATCCTGATATTAGCCTGATGCGGAACAAGGTAATCTATATCTTCTAACTTAAGTCCGCTCATTTCAATAACTTTTTTTGCTGCTTCTTCCATAGCCCTAACAGCAAACTTAAATACCTCGTTTCCTTCCATTTTGATATAATGAAGTCGTTTATCTACTGTATCATGTGTAGCAGGACATTTAGAACCTCCTGCAGGTTGTGTAAGATATTTCCCACCACTACCATCTGCTCCTAAATTAATACCTAAAAAACCCATGCCTTCAGGTACTGTACTCACAATGGCTGCACCTGCTCCATCTCCAAATAATACACATGTATTTCTATCAGTCCAATCTATAATTCTCGACAATGTTTCTGCTCCAATAACTAAAACATTTTTATAAAGTCCTGAATTAACATATGCATAAGCTATCGACAATGCATATAAAAATCCAGAACAAGCTGCCTCTAAATCGAATGCAGCTGCATTAGTACACCCTAATTTATCTTGAACTATACATGCAGTTGAAGGAAAAGCCATATCAGGCGTTACTGTACTTACAATTATCATATCAATATCTTCATTCTTTATCCCAGCATCATCTATTGCTCTTTCTGCAGCTACTGTTGCCATATATGAAGTTGCTTTATCATCATCTAATATTCTTCTTTCCACAATTCCCGTCCTCGTTTTAATCCACTCATCGCTAGTATCTACAATTTTTTCTAAATCATGATTTGTTAACACCTTTTCTGGGACAAAACTCCCTGTACCTATTATTCCAACTGATTTATTCCTATTCAAAATCATTGTTACCTCCTAAATCAGAAATACTTTCTTCTATCAATTTTAAAACATCCTTCTCAACAAAAGTTTTCGCTTGTTTAATTGCATTCTTAATGGCTTTTGCGTCAGAACTACCATGTGCCTTTATTACTCCACCTCTAACTCCTAGCAGAGGTGCTCCTCCATACTCAGTATAATCTAATTTATTCTTAAAATTTTTAAGCCCTGGTTTGAGTAATAATGCTCCAAATTTAGTTACAGGAGTTCTTAAAAATTCTTCTTTAAGCATTGAAAAAATAGAAAATGCTAATCCTTCTGTTAATTTCAATATGACATTGCCAACAAAGCCATCACACACTAAAACATCAACTAATCCTTCTGGAATGTCTCTAGCTTCAACATTCCCATAAAAATTTATTAACGATGATTTCGATAATAGCTCAAAAGCCCCTTTAGTTAATTCGTTACCTTTTCCTTCTTCTATACCGATATTAACCAATCCAATCTTCGGATTTTTCTTTCCTAAAACTTTTTCAGCATATATACTTCCCATTAGAGCAAATTGATACAAATAATTTGGTTTACAATCTGCATTTGCTCCAGCATCTACTAATAAAGAAATTCCTTTTTTAGTCGGATAAACAGGAGCTAATGCTGCCCTTTCTATACCCTTAATCCGTCCTACAATTAATAGTCCTCCAGTTAATAAGGCACCCGTATTTCCTGCAGAAATAAAAGCATCTCCTTCTTTATCTTTTACCATTTTTAATCCAATTACCATTGAAGAATTTTTCTTTCTTCTTATTGCCATAACAGGCTTATCCTCATTCGTTATTACATCGTCCGCATTAACTATACTAATATTTCTTCCGTTATACTCTAATTTATCTAATTCTTTTTTTATTATTTCCTCTTTACCAACTAATATAATCTCTACATCCAACTCTTTTGATGCATCTACACATCCTTTTACCGTTACTTCAGGGCCTCTATCCCCCCCCATCGCATCTACTACTATTCTCATATCCCTTCCTCCTCATTATTCTATAGATACTAAAATAAACTTACCTCTAAAAACTTGTTCTTGGCCAACATATGTAAAAACATGTACAAAATGTTTATTCCCTCTCACCCTTACGACTTCAGCTTTCGCAATAAGTTTTTGTCCAGCATAAACTGGATTTCTATATTTAATATTAGCAACACCTGTTAATGCTACATCTGCATCAATAACGGCCATAGCAAGAGACTCAGCTTGTGCAAATATATGATGTCCTCTTATTATATTCGTTTTCTTAAACGCCATCTCATTATTAGTCTCTAAAATTGAAATTCCACTTTTCCCTAGCTTAAAATCTACTAACTCTCCTACTATTTCAGTTCCTCCAATTGTTCTAACTTTAGAATAGTTAAGCTCGGCCACATTTTTTATTCTCTCTCTTAACTCAGGAATACCTAATTCAAGACGGTCTAATCTTATAGTTTGAATACTAACATTAAAAATCTGTGTTAACTCTTCATCCGTCAAAAAAGGGTCTTCTTTCAGTTTTTCTTTTAATTTTTTTTGTCTTTCTCTTTTATGTAGCCTTTTATTAGCCATCTTTTCACCTCGAGTTATTACTTGAATTTAGTACCTATTACTAATAGTAAGTATATATTATAGTGTTAAAAAAATCAAGTATTTTATCGCCTATATTTTTTTATATTTAACCCTAGTTAATAAAAAAATACAGATAAAAAAAAGATAGTGATTAGAATCACTATCCCAATTATTCAACCTCTATAACTTCTCTATTTTTGTAATATCCACATGAACCACAAACTCTGTGAGGTAATTTTGGCTCATGGCATTGTGGACACTCAACTAAATTTGGTGCATACGCCTTAAAATTTGATGCTCTTCTTTTATCCCTTCTAGCTTTTGATACTTTACGCTTTGGTACTGCCATTAATAACACCTCCTTAAATCAGTCCAATAATTCTTTTAGTTTTTCAAAACGAGGATCGATGAAATCATCTTTACATTTGCACTTTTGCAAATTTAAATTTTGACCACATTTAGGGCATAACCCTTTACAAGCTTCATCACATAATGCTTTCATAGGAAAAGAAAGCAAAATAGCAGAAACAATAAACTCCTGTAAATCTACTATACCATCTTTGTATACAACTAAAATTTCATCGATTTCTTCTTCTGAAATGTTATTCTCTTGCTCTACAAGCCTTCCCAATAGAACTGTACTTACTTTATTATTAAACTCTGTTAAACACCTAGCACAATTTTCCTTATAAGTATAAATAACTGTCGCATTTATAAATAAATCTTTATCAACCCTGTATATCCCACCATCTATACTTACAGGAGCTAATAATTCAATTTCTCTACCTTTTATTGATAAACTAGATATATCAACCTCTTTACAAAGATTAATCACTTCAACAGTCCCATCGAGAAGTTTTGAAATATCTACTTTCATTATGTTCACCTCTTAAATGTTGCCAGATTTTATTATATAAAGGTAAACCTCATTTGTCAAGAACTATATTACAGCATTTTAATATAAGTTAAAGGCAGGTAAATCCTGCCTATACTAAAGCTTTAGTTTCTCTTGCTATCATAAGTTCTTCATTAGTAGGTACAACCAATACTTTAACTTTAGAATTTTCAGTGCTTACAATAGTTTCTTTTCCTCTTACTTTGTTCTTATCTTTATCTATTTCTATTCCCATGAATTCTAATCCTTCACAAATAGCCTCTCTAGTTTCTGGTGAATTTTCTCCTAATCCAGCTGTGAATACAATCACATCTACTCCACCCATTATAGCTGCATATGCACCTATATATTTTTTAACCCTGCTTGTAAATTTATCTAATGCTAACTGCGCTCTCTCATTTCCTTTAGCCGCTGCTTCTTCTATATCTCTAAAGTCACTACTTACTCCTGATATACCTAATACTCCTGATTTTTTATTTAATAAATTATTCACTTCACTGATTGACATATTTTCTTTTTCCATTAAAAATGTTACTATTGCAGGATCTATATCTCCACATCTTGTACCCATAACAAGGCCTTCTAATGGTGTAAATCCCATACTTGTATCGATTGATTTACCTCTTTTAATAGCAGCTAAACTTGCCCCATTACCCAAATGGCATGTTATAATGTTTAACTCGTTAATATCCTTTCCTAAAATTTCAGCAGCTCTGTTTGATACATATTTATGAGATGTACCATGAAATCCATATTTTCTTATTCCATACTTTTCGTACAACTCGTATGGAAGTGGGTAAATATAAGAAGATTTAGGCATTGTTTGATGGAATGCTGTATCAAACACACCTACCATAGGAGTATTAGGCATTAGCTCTTGACATGCTTCAATTCCCATAATATTAGGTGGGTTATGTAATGGTGCTAAATCTGAACACTCTCTTAAAACTTTTAATACTTCATCATCAATAACTACAGAACCAGAGAATTTTTCTCCACCGTGTACCACTCTGTGTCCAACGGCACTTATCTCTTCCATTGATTTAATAGCACCATGTTCAGAATCTGTAAGTGCATTTAATACAATTTCTAAAGCTACCTTATGATTTGACATTGGCTTTTCAATAATAACTTCTTCTTTACCTATTGTTCTATGTTTTACCCTCGAACCGTCAATCCCTATTCTTTCAGCCAAACCTTTAGCTAAAACTTCTTCATTAGTCATATCAATTAACTGGTATTTTAAAGATGAACTACCACAGTTTATAACTAGTATCTTCATAATATACCTCCTAAAAATGATTTAGTACCAATATTCATATTATTATAATTAAAGAAAAAAATCAACTAAATACGTTATATTTTTATAACCCATAGGAAATTATATACCTTACTAAATTGCAATATAGTTTCTGTTATGGATATAGACAAAATCCTTCTTGATTTATTCAAATCGAAGATTTTATTCATATTATTAACTTAATTCCAATTTTTAATCTATTTTATTCCAAAAAACAAATATGATATAATTTATTCACAATCAAGATATTAAAAAAAGTTAAATCTTTAAATTACTAAAACGGAGGATGTTATGAAAGTACTAGGATTAATAACTGAATATAATCCATTTCATAATGGACATCTTTATCATTTAAAAAAATCTAAAGAAATAACTGATTGCGATTATTCAATATGTGTAATGAGTGGAAGTTTTGTTCAAAGAGGCGAACCTGCTTTAGTAGATAAGTGGACTAGAGCTAAAATGGCAATTGATTCTGGAGTTGATTTAGTAATAGAACTCCCCACTATATATTCATCTCAAAGTGCAGAATTTTTCGCTTACGGTGCGATTAAAATTTTAGATGGTTTAGGAATTGTAGACTGTTTATGCTTCGGAAGCGAAATAGGTAATTTAAATGAATTAAATATAATTTCTAACATCCTTGTAAACGAAACCGAAGAATTTAAACATTTCTTAAAAAAATATTTAACAGCAGGATATGCTTATCCAAAAGCAAGAAGTTTAGCTATATCCGATTATTTAAAATCAAAAAATATTGATTTAAATAATATAAATAAAATTATTTCAAGCCCAAATAATATTTTAGCAATAGAATATTTAAAGGCTTTAAAGAAAATAAATAGCAATATAAAACCTTATACTATAAAAAGAATAAATGCAGAATATAATGATATTAACATGACAGGAGAAATTTCTAGCGCTACTGCAATTCGTAATGAAATCTTTAAAACCTTAAATGGCATAGAAAATATTAAATCAGCTGTACCAAATACTACATATTCTCATTTGAAGGATTTTTTAAACAAATATGGTTCTTTCAATAATATTGAAAATTATGCACAAATTATTCGATATCATATAGCTAGGTTTGATAAAAAAAGTCTAACAGAACTATTCGATATTGAAAACGGACTCGAAAATAGGATTTTAAATTGCATAAAAGAAAACACATCTATAAAAGACACTTTAAATTGTATCAAAACTAAAAGATATACATATACAAGACTGCAAAGGCTGCTTATACAAATGATTATTGGACTAGATAAAAAAACTCTTTCTACCCTTTATTCGCAAGATAATTTATATATTAGGGTATTAGGTTTTAATCAAAAAGGAAAAATTCTACTTAATAAAGCTAAGAAAAAATCTAAATTCCCTATAATAACAAAATTCGCTAACTATAGAAAAATCAACGATAATAATTTAAATAAAATTATCGAAATAGAAAAACGAGCAACCGACATTTATTTTTTAGGTCTGCCAAATTATAACGGTAAAAATTTTGATCTAGACTATCTCATAAGTCCATACATGAAAATAGATGGATAATCTCCATCTATTTTCCATCTATAACCCTCTTTATCTCTTCCATTTTCTCCATTGCCGCTTCATATCCTTTAATTACACACTCTTCAACTTTATCGAATCTTGAAGATTTTATATGTGAAACATCAGGTTCTATTACTATGTCAGCTGATATTATCTTATTAGTCGATATCTGCCTTGACATAACATCTATTGACTGTAATATAACATCAAAAACATGATTAATTCTCCCGGGTTCACCACTAAAACCGACATCAACCGCTATCACTATATCAGCTCCCATATCTCTTACAACAGTTGCTGGAACTCTATCAATTACACCACCGTCTACCAGTATCATATCTCCATGTTTTACAGGTTCAAATATACCTGGTATAGATATACTAGCTCTAACAGCTCTGTAGATTGGTCCTTCTGTAAAAATATATTCACTAGAAGTTTTTAAATCAGTAGCAACTATAAACAATTTTTTGTTCAAGTCTTCTATATTTCGATTCCCTGTTAATAATTTGACTAGTTCTTCCACTTTTTTCCCTTTAACAAATCCTCGCTTTGGAACAGTTAAATCAATCCACAATTTACGATCTATATTTAATGCTATATTTTCTATCATTTTAGGTTTTACACCGCAACAATATATTGCTCCAATTAAAGCCCCAGCACTACTCCCTGATACTATATCTACTTCTATACCATTTTCTTCAAAAGCCTTTAATACTCCTATATGTGCTAGTCCTCTAGCAGCCCCTGATCCTAAAGCTAACCCAATTTTTCTTTTTTCTACCAAACTCTTCACCCCACTCTAATAAATACTACTATCATATTAATATATTATAACAAATATATATATACCATAACATTCTTAGGAGGTCTTTTATGACACAAATACTTTTTATTTTATTCTTGATTTTAATATTTTTCTTAATTAAAAAATTTAGATATTTATTAATTATTTTACCAGCTTTAATAACAATTTTTATAATTTTATCATTAATTGTATTCCCAAAAAATACAATTGATGCAGCAGTAGACGGTATAAACATATGGTTCTATACCGTTTTACCTTCATTACTTCCTTTTTTTATAAGTGCTGAAGTCTTAATAGGATTAGGAGTTGTAAATTTTATAGGGACTCTTTTAAGTCCAATTATGAAACCGATTTTTAACCTCCCCGGAGAAGCTGCTTTCCCTTTCGCAATGAGTATTACTTCAGGATATCCTGTTGGCGTAAAATTAACTTCAAAACTTAGGATGCAAGGTGTTTTAACAAGAATTGAAGCTCAAAGACTCATTTCTTTTGCTAGTACCTCTGGTCCTCTATTTATGATAGGTGCTGTAGCAGTAGGTATGTTGAAAATGCCAAATTTAGGACTTTTAATTGCAATTCCGCATTATTTAGGAGCAATTACAGTTGGTTTATTTTTTAGATATTATGGAGTTAAATTTGATACCCCTAAAGTAATAAACAATAATAAAAAAAATCTAATTAAAACAGCTTTTAATGAATTAATTTTAGCCAGAAAAAAATATAATAAGGGTTTCGGACTAATACTAGGAGATGCTGTAAAAGAATCTTTTAACACTATGTTAATTATAGGCGGATTCATTATTTTGTACTCTGTTATTATTGAAATCTTAGATATTACTGGTATTCTTAATCTATTAAGTAGTATGATTTCTTTTATACCTTTTATATCTAATAAAGAGTTAATTAAAGCATTTATTTCAGGACTTATAGAAATGACTGTCGGATGTAAAAATATTGCCAACATATCTTCTGTTCCCGTTTTAGTAAAATTAGTAACAATTAATTTTATTATTGCATGGAGTGGTATATCGATACATAGTCAAGCTTCAAGTTTTATATCTAGAACTGACTTAAAAGTAAGTATATATTTATTATCAAAACTACTTCACGGTATTTTGGCCAGCATTTACACTATTTTAATAAGCAATATTTTTATAAAATTACCGATAGACACACCAGTTTACGCTTCATACACTTATACGAACGCTACTTCTTTTGAAAAATGGTTTAATATTTTTAAATTTTCTACTATTTTGCAAATATCTATACTTCTAATAATTATACTAATATCTTTAATTGTTGGTATCTTGTTTGCAAAAAAAGGATAAACTAAAAGCTCAAAAGGCTTCTTTTTAAAGAAGCCTCATTTATTTAAGCCCTTTTAATTCCTCCCTATTTTTTTCAAGCGTAGTTATTATAGACTTTAAATTATCTTGTACATTCTTTAATAATTCGTCTGCATACTCTCTTGCACCTATTCTTATCTCTTTCGCATTTGCTTTAGCCTTATTTATAATCTCTTCGGCTCTTTCTTGTGCCCTTCTAGTTATTTCATCTTTTTCTATCATTTCTTCTATATGTAATCTAGCTTCATCAATAATTGTATCTGCTTCATTTTGAGCCTCTACTAAAATTCTTTGTCTCTCTTCTTTTATCCATTCTGCTTGTTTAATCTCATCCGGTAATTTTATTCTTATTTCTCTAATAATTTCTAACAACTCTTCTCTATCAACTAAAATTTTTCCTGCAAAAGGGATCGATGAACTTCCATCTATAATATCTTCAAGTTCATCTAATAGCTTAATAACATCCATTTTCTAAACCCCCTTTATCTTATTCAGTATAGCCCTTTCTACTTCTTTGGGTACAATATCAGAAATGTCCCCGTTTAATTTTGCAACCTCTTTTACTAAACTAGAACTTAAAAAAGAATATTTACTATTAGTCATAAGAAATAAGGTTTCTACACTATTATCAAGAGCTCTATTCATCATGGCCATTTGCATTTCATATTCAAAATCTGAAACGGCTCTCAATCCCTTTATAATAAATGATACATTTTTCTTCTTAACATATTCAACTAAAAGTCCAGAAAAACTGTCAACTTCTACATTTTCATATCCTTTAGTAACCGCTCTTAAAAGTTCAACCCTTTCTTCAACTGTAAACATTGGTTTTTTTGATGGATTATTTAAAACTGCAACAATAACTTTTTCAAATTTTTTAGAACACCTTTCGATAATATCTAAATGTCCATTTGTTACAGGATCAAAACTTCCAGGATATACAACAACCATTAAATTACCTCCTAAACTCATAAAAAGTTATTTTAGTGTTTCCATAATCATTTTCTCTAACCTTTACAAATGAAACAATTTCATTCAACAAATCTAACTTACTCTCATGTTCAATTATTATTATTCCTTCTTCTTTTAATAAATCCTGATATGCTATACTTTCTAAAGTTGGAATCACTAGACCTTTTTCATATGGCGGGTCCATAAAAATATAATCAAATCTTATTCCCCTAATTCCTAACTTTTTTATAGCTTTTTCAGCAGTATTTTTATAAACGTAACTCTTATCTATTAATTTCGTTTTAATTAAATTCTCTTTTATAGCTTTTATACTTATAATACTATTATCTATAAAATAGCATTCTTTAGCTCCACGGCTTAAAAATTCTATACCTATGCTGCCAGAACCTGCGAATAAATCTAATACTACACTACCTTCTAAATTATTCCCTAAGATATTAAAGAGCGATTCCTTTATTCTATCCGTAGTTGGTCTAACATCTAAACCCTTAGGAACCTTTAATCTGTGTCCTTTAGCAGTTCCTGTAATTACACGCAAAATTATTCCTCCTTACCTCTAATAATAATATTTTAGCATATTATATCTTTTTTACAAACAAAATTATATAAGCTGTTAAAAATATTTCTTTTAAAATTCTACACATAAATTCAAAAATCAAAAAAAGATGCTAAATGCATCTGAACTTGTTGACAAAGTAAAATATTTTATGAAAATGACGCTCATGCGGACGAATTTAGAAAAAACTAAATTCTTTCAAGCATTCGCTTTCATTTTCATAAATATAAAAAAACATAAGTTTGTCAACAGCCTGAGATGCTAAATGCATCTTTAATTTAAAGAAATATCATTTAACTTTTCTTCAAATATTTCATAAATTTTTTGCTTTAAACTAGAATGTTTAGGTAATTCTAGAAATGGATCCTCTTTTAAAAGTTGGAAAACTTCTTTTTGTGCTATCTTTAACATTTTAATATCGGTAAATAAATTTGCAATTTTCAAATCGGGCAATCCATGTTGTTTTGTCCCAAAAAACTCCCCTGGACCTCTTATCTCAAGATCTTTCTCTGATATTTCAAATCCATTATTAGATTTCTCCATTATCTTCATTCTTTCAATAGAAATTTTACTTCTGCTTTCATTTATAAGAATACAATATGATTGATGCTCACCTCTACCAACTCTACCACGAAGTTGATGGAGCTGAGATAATCCAAATCTTTCAGCATTTTCTATGACCATAATGTTTGCATTAGGAATGTTTACTCCAACTTCTATAACGGTTGTCGAAACAAGTATATCAATCTCTCTATTTTTAAATTTTGCCATTATAACATCCTTTTCAGTTGCCGATAATTTCCCATGCAATAATCCAAGCCTAAGATTTTTAAAGATATTATTTTTTAACTCTTCATACAATTTTATAGCTGATTGTAAATCTAACGTATCAGACTCTTCTATCAAAGGACAGACAATATAAGCTTGTCTACCTTTGTTTATTTCTCTTTTAATAAAATCGTATACTCTTTTTTTCATACTTGAATTTACTACATAAGTTTTCACTTTTTTTCTTCCAGGTGGTAATTCATCTATAATAGAAATGTCAAGGTCTCCATATAATATCAATGCCAATGTTCTCGGAATTGGCGTTGCAGTCATAACTAAAACATCGGGATTTAATCCTTTTTGTGAAAGAATCGCTCTTTGTCTAACTCCAAATCTGTGTTGTTCATCAGTAATTGCAAGCCCTAACTTATGAAATTTTACATTTTTTTGTATTAGCGCATGTGTACCAATTACAATATCAATTGTCCCTTCTCTTATTTTATCTAATATTTCCTTTTTTTTCTTACTAGACATGCTTCCCACTAACAAACTAACTTTAATTCCAAATCGCTCTAATAAATTACTTACATTTTCATAATGTTGCGTTGCTAAAATCTCCGTAGGAGCCATCATAACCGCTTGATAACCCGATTTAACTGCCTTAAACATTGCTAATACTGCAATAATTGTCTTGCCAGAACCAACATCTCCTTGCACTAGCCTATTCATTGGCCTATTTGACTCCATATCTAAACATATTTCTTTATAAACTCTTTTTTGTGCATTAGTTAACTCAAATGGTAAAGAACTTATTAGTTCATCTATTTCATTTACCTGTAAAAATCTTATTCCTTGTGAATTCTCTACATATTTATTTCTTATAAGTCTTAAACCTAACTGCAAAATAAAAAGTTCTTCAAATACAAGTCTTCTTTTAGCTTCAATATACGAATATCTATCTTTAGGAAAATGTATATTACTTATCGCTGTATAAATAGAGCATAAATTATATTTTTCTTTAATATACTCTGGCATTATATCCTCAATATAATATAAATATTCGTCTAACACATTCCTGACTAACTTAACCATATCACCATTTTTTAAGTTTTTGGTAAGCGGATAAATAGGAACAATTTTCCCTATTTTTTCATTCTCCCCTTCTCTTTCAAATATAGGATTCTGAATCTGTATCTCATTAAATACTCTTTTTACTTTTCCACTTACTTTTAATACCTCTCCTATTTTAAATTGCTTTTTAATATATTCCTGATTAAACCAAATTAAAAATGCTAGTCCTGTTTCATCTCTAACAGGCACTTTAACAATTGAAAGACTTTTTTTTGGCTTTACTATCGAAGGTGAACCTACTACAATAACTTTTAAATTTGCTTTTTCACCATTTCTTACATTTATTATTTTATCTGTTTTTCTCCTATCATCATAAGCTCTTGGGAAATAGTAAAGTAAATCTTTCACTGTTTCTATATTAATCTTTCTTAATAATTTTGCTCTTTTAGGACCTACTCCTTTTATAAATTGTATAGGTGTATTAAGCCTATTCAATTCTTTCACCTCTAATTTCGATCAGATTTTATTATAATAAAAAACAATAGCTAAGTATAACCTAGCTATTGTAACTATTCTATTGAGAAAATATAATAATACAATGGCTGCCCTCCATAAACAACTTCTACATCACAATCCTCAATTTCATCTTCTATAATTTCTGCTAATTCTTCTGCTTCTTCTTCGGAAATATCCTCTCCAAAATATAACGTAATCAAATCATTATCTTCATCAACTATATCTTTTAACAAATTAATCGAAACTTCAGTAATATCATTCCCAACTGATTTAATTTCACCTTCACCAATGCCTATAATATCATCCTTTTTAATCTCTATATCATTAACTACTGTATCTCTAACAGCAAAAGTAACTTGACCTGTCTTTACTGATTTAACAGATTCCATCATATTATTAATATTTTCTTCAAGTTCTAACTCTTCATCAAAATTTAAAATAGCAGAAATTCCTTGAGGTATACTTTTAGTCGGTAATACTTCTATATTCGCATTACTTAATTCTTTAGCTTGATTAGCTGCTAAAATAATATTGCTGTTATTTGGTAATATTATTATATGTTCTGCATTTATACTTTCTACTGCTTTTAATATATCTTCAGTACTTGGATTCATTGTTTGACCGCCATGTATAACAAAATCTACATTCAAATCTTTAAAAACATTTGCTATACCTTCACCCATAGCTACAGCTATAAAACCATATTTTTTTCTATTTAATTCTACCGCTTTCTCTTCTTCTATTATCTTATTTTTATGCTGATGTCTCATATTGTCAATCTTAACATTAATTAATTCCCCTATTGCAAGCGCTTTTTCTAAAACAATCCCTGGATTATTTGTATGAATATGAACTTTTGTAACTTCATCATTATTTACAACAAGTAAAGAATCCCCTAGTTCCATAATTTCCTGCTTAAATCTATCAACATCTACATTTTTACTATTAATAATAAACTCCGTACAATATCCAAATTTAATATCCTCATCGGCTCTTTCAATATTAACACTATTTTCTGCTTCTACCTCAGTATCCTCTTCAAGTAAAACACTATCGCCAATCGTTATAACATCTAAAGCACCTAATAGAATATATAATAATCCCTTTCCACCAGCATCTACCACACCTGCTTGTTTTAAAACAGGTAACATTTCAGGTGTTTTTTGTAAAGTCATTTCACCATGTCTAATTACTTCTTCTAAAAACTTTATGATATCATTCTCTTTTACTGCTATCTCTGCAGCTTTTTCTGCGCACTCTCTAGCTACTGTCAATATCGTACCTTCTATCGGCTTCATTACAGCTTTATAAGCAGTATCTGAAGCTAATTTAAAAGCTTTAGCTAATATTTCTACATCAATTCTTTCTACTCCTTTTAATCCATTAGCAAAACCTCTAAATAACTGTGATAATATTACTCCTGAATTTCCTCTTGCTCCCATTAGAGAACCATTTGAAGCAGCTTTAGCAATATCCTCAATCTTTTCACTATTTAAACTCTTTACCTGCTTTATTGCTGACTGCATTGTTAATGACATATTTGTACCAGTATCTCCATCTGGTACAGGAAATACATTAAGAGAGTCTACTACTTGTTTATTTTTTTCTAGTGTGTTCGCTGCTCCTATGAAAATATTTTTCAGTAAAACTCCATCTATGTATTCAATTTTCAACATTAGTACCTCCTTAACCTACTTTTGTACTCTGACACCTTGAACGTTAATATTAACTTTTTCTACTATTAGACCTGTCAAACTCTCAATATTATACTTTACTTTTTCTATTATGTTATTTGCAACTACTGAAATTTTTGTTCCAAATTGTACTATAACATATAAATCAATAATAATTCTATTATCATCAGTATAAACTTTTACGCCTTTTGTCAAATGCTCTTTCTTTAGTAATTCTACCAAACCATCAGTTGCATTTCGACTCGCCATTCCAACTAAACCATAACACTCCATAGCCGATAAGCCTGCTATTACAGCAAGTACATTATCATCAATATTTATTGTTCCAAACTTATTACTTAATTTACCTGGCATTATAATCCTCCTTTAGATTTATTATATATATATAATACCTTATTATTTTACCTTATTCAACTTGACTTTTATAATTCAAAAAAGATTACAATAAAATCCCCTTATTTAAAAGGCTTTTCTTTTTAAACTTTAGCATATTTATATCTTTTTATTGCAAAAATAATCCTTGTTATGTTAAAATAGTAATGTTTTTATAGGGGCTTTTTAGTAATAGAATCGAGGAGGTGTTTTTATGTCAAGAGTTTGTGAAGTATGCGGTAAAGGAAAAGTATCAGGTTTCAAAGTAAGCCACTCTAACCGTCATAATAAAAGAACTTGGTTACCAAATATCAGAAGAGTTAAAGTTATCGTTAATGGTACTCCAAAGAGAATAAGAGTTTGTACTAGATGTTTAAGATCAGGTAAAGTTGAAAGAGCTTTATAGTCTAAATGGCTTCCTAGATAGTGGAAGCCTTTTTTATTTTTGTTAAGTGCTGTACAAATACCATCCCATCCATATCATCCCAAGTCCAATAAATGATAATATAACCCAACTCGGTAATATATACAAAAGCAAACTTATTAAAATAATTAATGAAACTATTATTAATGTTCTTTTTATTCGTTTCAAAAACATCACCTCTATAACATTCTATAGAATACCCATCCAGTTAAAATTAATAAAACTCCTAAAAAGAAAATCCAGACTGATATGGGTACAACTTGAATTACAATTATTGCACCTATAACAGCAAGTAAAATACCTATTATTTGTTTTATATTTTTTTTGAGAAATATTTTTTTCATATTAACCACTCCCTAAAAGCTACTATAATATATTTTATTCAATGCATTAAATAATGTTACTAGATAATTAAAAAGCGGCCAAAGGCCGCATCAGTTCTAATCTATAGACTTTATAACTAAACATACTCCATCTTCTACTTTGATAATTCCTGCATCAGATACTAGGGTATTACTTATACCAAGTGTTGAACTAAATTTAATATTTCTATCTTTTAATTCATATTCAAATCCTTTCAGTGTAACACCTAATAAATCTCCATTAAACGGAATAATCGAAACATATTTTTTATCATCTTTATAAACAACTAATTCATCTTTTGTTATAAATATTTCGTTATGATCGTCTATTATAGTAGCTTTAACTCCTTTTTGCAATAAAGAATATAATAAAAATATATTGGCTAAAGTATGATCTAATCTTGTACCTGTAACCCCAACTAATACTATTTCATTAAATCCTCTTTCAATTATATACTCAATTGCTAATTCAGTATCCGTTTTATCCTTTTTAGTAGGGAATTTTATAAATTTAACTTCAGATTTTTTTAACTTATTTAATGTATCTTTTTCTATAGAATCTAAATCGCCAATAACAATATCTGGTATACAGTCCGCTTTTATAACTAAATTTGCTCCCCCATCGGCACAAGCAATTAAATCAACATCTTTACATAATGTTTTTATTATGTTAGAATTTCTTATATCTCCACTTGAAACTATTAATGCTTTCATATTTCCTCCTACATTTAATTATTTCTTAATCTTTGAATCGGTTTATTTAATAAAAATACTAATACTAAAGATATAATCAATTCTATACCTAAATAACTTCCATTATATACGGCTGAATATACCCAAGGATTCATACCTTTCTGAAGAGCATAATTTGAAAAAAATACGACTCCAGATAATAAATGTGAAATAAATCTACCAAATATAGCCATAAAAACCCCTATAAAAAGATTTAAATATTCGTTTTGTATCTTATTACTTAAAGATTTTGATATACCAGCTAGTCCTAAAAGTCCAAAAGCTATAGGATAATCTAATAAATATTGAATAGGATGTACAAAATAAAGTCCCAATATTGACTGGATAATACCATAAACTAATCCTACAAATATCCCTGGCATTACTCCCCATCTTAAAGCAAATATAATTATTGGTATCATACTGCCAGCAGTTACAGAACCACCGAAAGGCGCCTCATATATCTTAATCAGGCTCAAGATTGAAGCAAGTGCTACCATGACGCCTCCTTCGGTTAACATTTCAACTTTCATATTTTTTCCCATAAAAAATACCTCCTTAAATTTTATATGATTTCTTAAAAATAAAAGGCTTCCGTAACAAATAATGGAAGCCTAAAATACAAAACAAATAAAACATTACCACATAGGTAATGTTAAAGCTACCCACATTCCCTACGCTAGAATTACCTAGTTCAGGTTGAAGGGTCGAAACATAAAGTTTCCTCTCAGCCAACAAGGCTCCCCTAGTGGAATATTCTGTTTTCACCTTCATTATAACAATAATATCTAGTATTGTAAAGTTACAACTTGTTTAAACAGAGATTTCGCATCAAATTTCCAGTAAAAAATTTGTTTTTACTAAAATTTTATTTTTTAACATTTACTTGAATAACTGGGAAGCCTGTAGACCGATAGGTCTTAAAAATAGTTACACCTCCCCCTACCCCAAGAAATTTTAATAATCAATTTCCAGTTTTATTTTAAATTATGTTTTTTCAAATATTGGATTTATCCAATCAGCTTCTATAGTAAATCTTTCATCTCTTATATCTTCAATAATATCTATCTGCAACATTCTTTTCTTTCTAAATCCTCTAATACACCTAAAGAAATATAATTGCATAAGATTAAATGCTATTATTAT
>NZ_FQXO01000108.1 GCF_900129995.1 Caloranaerobacter azorensis DSM 13643
GTTCTCCATACCTTAGACGAGCCATATGGATAGCTGCTACAGTTGCTGCATTTAATGACCCTGTTTTAAATAATTATTACAACAAGAAAAGGTCTGAAGGTAAACATCATTTAACTGCCATAGGAGCTGTCGCTCGAAAGTTAACCTATATAATTTATGCTGTAATGCGTGACAATAAAGAATACACTCCAATGGCTTAATTAAATATGAATAATTATCCTTCGGGTTATTAAAACTAATAACCTCTTTTTGTCATGCCTATTTTTAGTTGTTTAATTATAATACTTTTTTTCGATTTTGTTACTTGACATTTAATAGCTGGTCTTTTTTATATTTTTATAATTTTATACGATAAACTATAAACATACATAATAAATAATTGCTCGATTAATCTATTAATCTCAATGCGTCTTCAAGAACTGCATCACCATTCATTGTTCCATATTTGATACTATCAATAACAGCAACTGGAATACCTCTTGGTTCCATCATTGTTTTCAGCTTATTTAATAAGAATCTAACCTGTGGTCCTAAAAGAATGACATTTACATCATTATGATTTTTTATTTCAGCCTCAGGTACCGCAAAAATCTCAACTTCAATATTTCTATTTTGTGCTGCTTCCTTCATTTTTTCAACCATTAGACTAGTCGACATACCTGCAGAACAGACAAGCATAATCTTTTTCATAAATAATCCTCCCTGTAAATTTTGTTTACACTTCTATTATGTCTCTAATAACGTTTTCCTCATATGAATAAAAATGATATTTTTTAATCTAACTTCCTATAATTGCATCCAAACCTCCTTTCATATAAATTTTAAATTACTCATGTATGAGTATTGAATTAAATAATGCTCTTATTTCATTAATTGCCTCTACTTCATCGCACCCTTCTGCAATGATTTCTAATTCATCTCCTTTAGAAGCTGCTATCCCTAAAATACCCATGATACTCTTTCCATTTGCTGATTTACCATCCTTCTTTATCGTTATACTTGATTTAAACTTATTTGCTGTTTTGACAAATAAACCAGCTGGTCTTGCATGTAATCCATATTTATTATTCAAGACTATAGTTAATTTCTTCATCTTTAAAACATACTTCCCTCCTTTCTATTTTCCATACACCATTTTATATAAGCATAAATGATGCCAAAATTAATTATTTTTCAAATTTCTTTCAGCTAATTTTTAATTTTATAAAAACTAGATTTTAAGCCAATTTCCAAGATAAAATATTGTTAGGAACTTTAAAAAAATGCTTGTATACTTATTTTTAGAATAAAAATAGTGTGTAATAACGCTACACACTATTTTACACACTTTACACAATATACGATTTTTATACAGTACTTTACATATCTTCTCTGTTTAATAAAAACATTTTACAAATATAAGCTAACTCATTTTCACCAATTTCAATATTATAATTTCTTTCTAATGGCCTTAAACAATCCTTTATAATAATAAGCTCTCTACTATACTGATCTTTATACTCCTCCAAATTATGAAAATTTACCTCTTTTCCTCCCCCGCATAATTTATCAATTAAAAAGCTTAAATGTAATATAATTCCTATTTTCACTTCGTCTACTACTTGTATATTCAATTTTACCTGAATATCATCTATAGTATATCTTAAATCATCTACAATTTTTCCACCATCAATATACTTCATATGTTCTTTTAATGACTTACCGACATTTAAATACATTTCCTCTTCCTTTACTATATCCATAATTTTCTTTATTCCTTCTCCATTTAACACTTCAGTTGCTGATATAAATTGTATTCCGTCTAGATGAATATCTATAGTACTTACAATGGCCAATATCTTATGTTTTTCTTTATATTGATTAATTTTGCATAGAAATTCTCTTCTATCTAAAATATTCAATGGAATGATTTCTATACTGTTCTTTTCATGTAATTTCTCCTGTATAATTCTCTTTAATCTTTCAGATGCACCTTCTCCTGTAAAACATGCAGTTATTATTATATTTTTTTTATTTAAATCACTTTTCCTTTCAATAGGTTTATTATAAAAATTCATTTCTCTACAACTCGTATAAATTTCATCAAGCTCACGACCTAAAACTGCTTTCCTACATGCATCAATAACCATAGGCGTACTAACCATATCTATAGTTTTCACAATTATACCTGTTTCTTCGTAAATCATATCTCCAAAGTTAGTAAGAGAACCCATATCAACCATTAATATTATACCTTTTCCTCTATCCATTTCTCTTACATGCTGCTTTACAATTTCATACATAACTTGAGGTTTCATATTGAGAGGCATATCTAAAGCTTTTGCATGCTGCACCCCCACTAATGTATTAGCTACCTCAACCATACTGCTCGCGGTAGATTTTCCATGCATAATTACTAAAATTCCAACTTTATCTTTTTCTTCGTCTTCACTATCCAGAGTATTAGATGCTAAAAACATAGCTAAATAACCTATCTCATCAAGAGGTGTTTCAATATTAAATTTATTATCGATAATTTTAGCTATTTCCATTGCAACTAAAAATTCATCAGGATATTCAACTCTAATCATATTTAATTTAGGATGATAAATCTTATTACCATTTTTAAGTCTTTCTATACATCCATGAAGATGGAGGGCTAATCCAAAATATATTTTTTCATCATATTCTTTTTTAAGCCTTTTACTAGCAAAACTTAATATTTCTTCGACTACCTGTAAAATCTCCATGTTAACTATCTCTGATATTTCCTTCTTTTTTATATTCAATGAAAGATTTTTAATATATTTTTGAAAATGGCTTTCAATAGCTAAATTAATAATATGATTTATCTCTTCATCTTTTGTTCCTGTATTTTTTAAATCTTCAAGTTTTTTTTCGATTATATCATAAAAACCTTCATTGTCATTATATTGATAATTTATCTCATATCCTTTATCGTCTTTATAATAAAATCTCAAAATATCTCCTTTCCCTTCAAAAATACGCTCAATATCTTCTCTATTTTGTTTAATCTTCATTAAACCTCTTTTTACATGTTGTGGAAGATCCGCTTGAGTTATCAGTATATATTCTTCTTGTTTTGACTTATAGTTTACAAATGCTTTAGCACATGCCAATTGTATATCACTCTTAAGTTGACCAATATTATTAGGACAATCATATAAAAGCAATGAAATTAAGGAATTTTTATTTATATAGATACTTTTCCCTATTCGTTTTGATTCCTCTTTAATAAAACTTTCAATTAAACTGTATCTTTCCATCATTCCCTTATCCTTTAGCGAAGGAAGAACAATAGTCATAGGTATTCTTCTTGTAAACGTTTTAAGTAAGTATGATTGGGGGTCTTCGGTTGTAGCAGCAATAATACGTACATTTACATAAATAACTTTTTCCGTTTCTCCTAATGGTCTAAAAAATCCTTTGTCAATATATGTAAATAACATTTCTTGTCCCTGAGGCGACAAACGATGTACCTCATCAAGAAATAATATTCCAGAATCAGCTTTTTTAAGTAAACCTTCTTTATCTCTGTCTGCTCCAGTATATGCTCCTTTTTTTACTCCGAAAATTTGAGATATAATTAACTGAGGATTTTCAGCATAATCCGCACAATTAAATTGAATAAAAGGAGCATCTTCTGGGATTACTTTCGCCTCTTTTGCAAATTGATACATTAATTCTGCAAACATAGACTTACCTACTCCCGTTTCTCCTAAAATCAATGTATGGAGTCCATTTGGGGGATACAAAATTGCTGCCTTAGCCTGTTGAATAGGAGTTCGAAGACTTAACTGAGCTCCAATAATTTTATCTAAACTATTATTGTTTTCAACAGTTCTTTTATAAATTGATTCTGACTTTATAGCTTTATAAAGCACAGGCCTTCCATTTATTTTTTCTACTTTCTGATCTTTATATAGTTTATTTAAATATCTACTAATATTGGCTCTATCAGTACCTAAAACTTTACTTATTTCAATTGCAGAAATTCCTCTCTTCTCTTTTTCCTCGAGTTCAATTAAAATCTCATAAACCTGATCAATCTTCTTCATAAAAATCCCTCCGGATTTATACAAATTTGAAATAAGGTATCAGGAATGTCCTGATACCTTAAATTATTTCTTAATTACTTCTAATCCACCCATATACGGTCTTAACACTTCTGGTATAACTACACTTCCATCTTCTTGTTGGTAATTCTCAAGTATTGCTGCAAATGTCCTTCCTACCGCTAATCCAGAACCATTTAATGTATGAACAAATGTTACCTTTCCTTTACCATTTGGTCTATATTTCATATTTAATCTTCTTGCTTGGTAATCTTCAAAATTACTACAAGATGATATTTCAACATATCTGTTATAACTTGGCATCCAGACTTCTATGTCATAAGTTTTTGCAGATGAAAATCCTAAATCTCCAGAACATAGTTCTACTACTCTATATGGTAATTTTAAAAGCTGTAAAACTTTTTCGGCACAATTAGTTAACGTTTCTAATTCGCTGTATGAATTCTCTGGTTTAACTATTTTTACTAATTCAACTTTATCAAATTGATGATTTCTAATAAGGCCTCTAGTATCCCTTCCCGCTGAACCTGCTTCCTGCCTGAAACAAGGTGTATAAGCAACATAGTATATTGGCAGCATTTCTTCTTTTAATATTTCATCTCTGTGTATATTAGTTACAGGAACTTCTGCTGTAGGAACTAAAAAGAAGTCTTTACTAGGTAGTCTAAAAGCATCTCCCTCAAATTTAGGAAGCTGGCCTGTTCCTGTCATACTATCTCTATTTACCATAAATGGCGGCATTATTTCTTTGAATCCATGTTCTTTAGTATGCAAGTTTATCATGAAGTTGATTAATGCTCTTTCAAGCATTGCTCCATACCCTTTGAATAGAGCAAATCTCGAACCTGTAATTTTAGAAGCTCTCTCGAAATCTAATATATCTAAATCAGCACCGATATCCCAATGAGCTTTTGGCTCAAAATCGAACTTTGTAGGATTTCCCCATCTCCTAATCTCAACATTATCTTCATCACTATCTCCTATCGGAATATCAGGATGGGGCGTATTAGGTATTCTTAATAAAGCTTCTCTTAATTGATTATCAATTTCCTTAACTAATACATCAATATCCTTAATTTTTTGAGATAATTCTTTCATTTCATTTAGTACTTCTGAAACATCTTTTCCTTCTTTCTTAAGCTTTGGTATCTCTTTTGACACGGCATTTTGTTTCGCCTTCATTTCTTCAACTTGAACTAATAGTTTTCTTCTCTTCTCATCTAGTTTTAATACCTCATCAATTTCTGAACCTAAACCTCTTTTTTCTAGAGCTTTCCTCACTTCATCTGGATTATTTCTTATTCTTTTAATATCTAACATAGAGAATCCCTCCTCTTTTATTATCTTTATTAAAAAAAAATTCCCATCCCTATATCATTTAGGGACGAGAAATTCTCCCGCGTTGCCACCCTAGTTAGCTTTAAGCTCACTTTCGTGCACTATAACCGGTGCATCGGTTTTACTTTTTGGTAAAAAGCTCCGGGACGGATTCGATAACCGCTTCCACCGATTTCCACCAACCATCGGCTCTCTTTTAGAAAGCAAATTATCTACTATTTCCCTTCAAAGCCTTTTTCCTATCTATTTTTGAGCATAATTTTACCATACAAAGTAATCTTTTTCAAGTGATTTTTTTACTAATCTTCAATTCGTAATATGAAAAATTAAATTCATCTATGCTATACTAAAGCTAAAATAGGATCAAGGAGTGATTGAATCTCTTCGCTACAAGAACTATACAATTTTATAAATTCTAGGAAGTTGAAGATTGCAAAGTACCTACCCCTGTAGATTATTACTTTCTTTTCTTTTTTACATACATACTTCTTTATAGCTACTGGTAAACTTTTTTTGGCATACTTTTGCCCTTCTTCTGTGTTTTTGTATATTTGAAAATACATATATCCTATCAATAACATAACTATATGAAATACTATAAAGTTGTATTTTGTACTTTTAAAATCTTC
>NZ_FQXO01000056.1 GCF_900129995.1 Caloranaerobacter azorensis DSM 13643
ATGGACACCCTTGCCTTTGGCTAGTGGTTGGCACGGTCAACCCCCACAGTGGACTCTCACCACCTAGTTGTTACGCATGCCCGGCGCACGTAAAAGAGACGGATTATCCGCCTCTTTTAATTAAATATATCTTTTATAGCATTCTTAATCCAAGTGAAGAAGTTTTCTTTTTCTTTCTTTGTCTCTTTTTTTACTATTACTTTTTCTTTTGGCTTTTTAATTTCGTCTGTTTTCATTATAAATTTCACGCTACCTGTCATATCTTCACCTAGTCCTGTGAATGTCTGATAGTTTTCTGATAATTTTAGTATTTCATCTTTTACTTCGATTATTTCTTCTAAATCTTCTGTGCTTTCATCTACTTTATCTTTAAGCTCCCCTATTCCTTCTCGATCAAATTTTTTCATGTTTTTATCTAATTCTTCTGTTCCTTTTGCTAATTTTTTTGCTCCTTCTGATAATTTGCTCATTCCATCTGTTACTTTCTTACTACCTTTACTAAATTCATCTGCACCATTTACTAGAGCATCTGTTCCCTTATCAAGTTTAGCTAAACCTTCAGTAACTTTTTGTGAACCAACCACTAATTTTTGTGTTCCTTCTACAAACTTATTAGCTCCATTATTTAGTTCTACTGCCGCTTTATTTAATTTATCGGCTCCTGCAGATAATCCTTGACTACCTTCTTTTAATTTTTGTGCAGCTGGTTTTAACATTCCAGCACCTTTACTTAATTTTTCTAATCCGTTTGCTAAATCTTTTTGCCCTTTATTAACTTTTGAAAGCTCAAGTTTTAATCTTTCAGAACCCTCTTGTGCCGCTTTTATTCCTTCCTCTATTTTAATTAATCCCTCTAAAAATTGTGTTCCCGACTCTTTTAACTGCTGCATGCTATCTCTTTGTTCTTTAAGTCCCACTACAACCTTTTTACCTATTTCTTTTACTCCCGGTACTTTTTCTATTTTTTCGGCTGCACTTATTAGTTTATCCATTCCTGCTATAAGCATATCTAAAACTTTTAACTCTTTTTCTTTTCCTTTTTTAAGTTTTTCTAGTCCTTCTATACTTTGAGAAAGTCCCAAATTTATTTGCTCTTGTCCTTTAATTATCTTTTCTGTGCCTGATACTAATTTTTCAGCACCTTTAGCCAATTTATCTGTGTTATCTACTATTTGCCCAACTCCATTAGCTACCTGCTCGGCTCCTTCTGCAAACTCTTTTGATTTATTTGCATATTGCACAGCCCCTTCACTAAACTGTACTGCTCCTGTTCCTAGTTTACCTGCACCATCTGATAATATTTTCACTCCATCTGAAACCTGTTTAGCTCCTATATGAGCATCTTTTATGCCTTTTCCTAGTCTTGTTATTCCATCTTTTAATTGATTAGAAGCCTGACCTAGTTTATCTACACCATCTTTCAATTTATCAATATTTTCAACTAACATTTTTTGCCCTTCAGATATTTTGCCAGTAGCATCACTCAATTTGCTGCTTGCCTCTTTTAATTTTTCTATGCCATCAACAAGTTCGTCTAAATTATCTGCCTCTTTGAATGAATCTATCTCAGGAATCTCTGGAGTAACTGTAATCATTATAGGTTCCATTTCAAAATCTTTAACGTCTGCTGTAATCTCCAAATTTTCTGGTGTATTAAGAACATCACTGTCTAAATCAAGACTTTCCTTCATTCCTGGCAATGTGATGAATGTTATAATCTGATTGTTTCCATCTGATACAATTTTTCCACTATTTACTTTTACATTAGTAAATTTATCTATAGGAAGATCTGCTACAACAACAGTTACAAATGGAGTATATAGCTTTCTATTTTTACCCTTTATTTTCATATAATGAACATCTTTATTCTTTACTTCTATATTTATTTTCACCTTTCCAGACTTTCCTGCCAATTCTTTTGGACTAATTTCTTTTCCATCTAACATATATGTTATTTTTACATCAACTGGCAATTCTTTATCTGTTTTACCTTGATAGAAGATATCATTTTTATCTGTTTTCCAAATTAGCTTATCGCCTTCTTTTTCTGGTATTTCTTCTCCTTTTACATTTTTTACATTTTCTAATATTGTTCTGTCTACTATTTTGTCTTTTACTTCATCTGAATGAAGCCATACGCTAACTATTTTATCTTTTGGTACTCCCTGTTCTGTCAATATAACATAGACTGTTTCTTTTTTCTCAATTGTCCCTTTCGCAAATACAGCATTTGAAAGAATCATTGTAAAGATTAATGCAGTGCTTAATACCTTCATTAATTTGCTATTTCTTTTCATAATTAATTCCTCCCTTTTGTTAAAACCTTAAGTGTTGGTCTTGTTCTCCAGTTTTTGCTTGTTGCTGAAATTATTCTTTCTGATATTAATAATACTGCTGGCAATAGGAACAATATTGCAAACATACTTATAATTGCCCCTCTTGCTATCATCATGCTAAGACTTCTAATCATCTCTATTCTTGCTATAAATCCTACTCCTACTGTCGAACCAAAGAAGGTTAAAGCACTTGTAACAATCGATTTCGCTGAACTTTTAAGAGCTATCCTCATTGATTCGTATTTATCATGTCCATTCCTCAATTCTTCTCTAAATCTTGTAGTAAGTAGTATCGCATAATCGACTGTTGCACCTAATTGAATACTTCCTATAACTATTGATGCAATAAATGGAATTACAGTTCCCATATAATAAGGTATTGCCATGTTTATAAATATTGCTAATTCTATAATTCCAACTAATAGAACTGGTACTGATATTGATGCAAATAGTATTAAAATTATTGCAAATATAGCAAGTATTGAGATAAAACTAACTCTTTTAAAGTCAATATCAGCTATTTCAACTAAGTCTTTCGTTAAAGCACCTTCACCTGTAATGTATGCATCTTTATCGTATTTCTTAATAATTTGTCTTAATTTGATAACCTGTTCATTTTGTTCATCTGTCGCAGCTTTGTATATTGAATTAGCAAGTATTAATTTATATCCATCTTTTACAAATTGTTCTTTAATCTGTTTAGGTATAAACTCTTCTGGTATTGCTGGCCCTAATATCTTATCGTAGCCTATTACTTTTTCTATACCATCTACTTTTCCTATCTCTTCCATCATCTGTTTTATCTTAAAAGTAGGTATGTCTTCTTTTACGATAATCATATGTGTAGTTGTCATATTGTATTCATTTTTAAGTTTGTTTAAAGCTACTATTGATTCCATATCCTTTGGCAATGATTCGTCTAGATTGTAATAAACTTCAGTATTGTTTTTACCATATAATGATGGTATAAATAGTAGGATAATTATAACAATAAATACTTTATAGTATCTTGTTACAATAGATGCTACTTTATCGAATTCTGGAAGCACTGTTCCATGATTAAATCTATGAATTACCTTGTCAAATGTTAAAATTAAAGCTGGAAGTATAGTTACAGTCGCTATTACTCCTATAAATACTCCTTTTGCCATTACTATTCCAATGTCTTTACCTAATCCTAACTGCATTGCAACTAGAGCCAAGAAACCTGCTATCGTTGTAAGAGAACTTCCTAATATGGATGCTGTTGTTTTTGAAATTGCTACAGCCATAGCCTCATTTTTATCTTTCGTATGTTTTAGTTCATCTTCGTATCTGTGCAGTAAGAATATTGAATAGTCCATTGTTACACCTAGCTGCAATACTGCTGCAAGCGATTTAGTAATATATGAAATCTCTCCTAAGAAAGTATTTGTTCCGAAGTTATAAACTATCGCCATTCCTATTGCTAATAAGAATATTACTGGTATTATTGTAGATTCTAGTGTTAAAGCTAATACTATTACCGCCAATATTACTGCTAATAGTACATATATTGGTGTTTCTCTATCTGCTAATTCAATAGTATCTTTTACTATTGCCGACATACCACTTAAAAAGCACTGTTTATTTAGAACTTTTCTGATATCTTCTATAGCTTTTTGTGTCTCATCTGATGCTGCTTCATGTTCAAACTGAATTGTAAGTAATGTCGAATTTTCTCTAAAGAATGTATCTCTTATTTCACTAGGTAGTATTTCTTTTGGAACACTTTCATCTAAAAAATCGCTTATCCATGTTACTTTTTCTACGCCATCTATTTGTGAAATCTTTTCTTTTATCTTTACAACGTCTTTAGGCTCCATATTTTCTATCATCAGCATCCCGGTAGCTGCATTAGAGAATACATCATTCAATATACGCTGCCCTTTCATGGAATCTAAATTTTCTGGCAGATACGTTAATATATCGTAGTTTATTCTAGTTTTAATAATCCCATATGCAGAAGGAAGTAATAAAAGCACTGAGATGATTAAAACTAAAATTCTGTTTTTAGCTATAAACCTACCAAACTTAAGCATATGCCCATCTCCTTTTTTGCTTGAATTATTTTTGTATCATTTTGCGAATTGTTTTAAATAATATTGGTTTCATTTCATCAATCGTAGTCGGTTCTTCTAATATTATTGAGCTGTAGCACACTGAACCTGTAAGTTCTATAATCATAAATAGAGTCTTTTCAGGATTTTCTGAATCGTATTTTTCATCTTTCATGCTTTCCATGAAAGAGTTAAAAATTTCTTTCATTTCATTATACCCACTCGTATCTGCCAAAGCTCTTCTGTATAGACCCCATGAAAGATTTTTGTAAATAAGTTTTAAAAGTACCTTATTGTCTTTTAAATATTCAATAATGAAATCAATGAAGAAAATAACTTGGTTAACAAAATCTGTTATCTCTTGCTCTTTTGTTGCCTTGATTGCTTCTTTTAATACTGATGAACTTTTTCTAAGTATAATTCTGTCCAATATATCATATTTGTCTTTAAAATACAGGTAAAAAGTTCCTTTAGCTACGCCAGCTTTTTTGGCTATGTCACTTATTGCTGTATTATGAATTCCCTTTGTCGTAAACAGTTCGTATGCTGCAGCATACAGCGACTTTTCCTTTTTTTGTTTATTCTTTAATACCTTTGACAATTTGTTTATCATTCAACTCCTTTCTCAAAATTATGACCAATGGTCATTTTTTATATCTAAAGTATACTATTAAAATGACCATCGGTCAATATTTTTATTCATTAATTTTTTGAAACAAAAAAAGTATGGTCAATCCGTCCCGAACTTGTCAACAGTCTAAACATATAATTCTCTTTGGATTTTGGGAATTTATAGTATAAGTATTCGTTAATTACATTAGTACTAACTTTGTTAATTTTTTACTAAAATTTAATTTAGTAAAGTTAACGCAAAAATATTATAATAAAAGTATGGAAATTTTCTAAATTAACGATTTGAGGGGGAATATAAAAATGAAGTTTCACACAAAAGCAATTCATGCAGGACATAAGCATGATAAAACAGCTGGGGCACATGCTACACCTATTTTTCAAACATCTACCTTCATTTTTGACAGTGCTGAACAAGGAGCACGAAGATTTGAAGGCACCGAAGAAGGTTATATTTATACGCGTTTAGGAAACCCAAATATATCTGAATTAGAAGAAAAAATGGCTGCATTAGAAAATGGTGAAGCTGCTATTGCAACTGGTTCTGGAATGGCTGCTATATCTACTGTTTTACTCTCTCTATTAAAAGCAGGCGATCACATAGTTGCCGGAAAGGCTCTTTATGGATGCACTCACAGTCTAATGTCTCATGTACTTCCACGTTTTAATATTGAAACAACATTTGTAGATACATCTAATCTAGACGAAATTGAAAAAGCTGTTCGTAATAATACAAAAGTTATCTACATAGAGACTCCTGCCAATCCCACACTATTAATAACAGATATTAAAGCCGTTTCTGAAATAGCCCACAAACATAATGCTTACTTAATTGTTGACAACACTTTTATGACTCCGTATTTGCAGAAACCATTAGACTTAGGAGCAGATATCGTTGTACATAGTGCAACAAAATATATTGGCGGTCATGGTGATGTCGTTGCAGGTATTATTGTCAGTTCAAATGATATTATTGAAAACATGAAATTCCCTTATTTCAAAGATTTGGGTGGAATCATCAGTCCTTTCGACGCTTGGCTTCTAGTTCGTGGTCTTAAAACATTAGGTCCAAGAATGGATATCCATTGTAGTAATGCGAAAAAAGTCGCTGAGTACCTAGTAAATCATCCAGCTGTAAGCGAAGTTCACTATCCTGGACTTAAATCTCATCCACAACATGAATTAGCTAAAAGACAGTCAAAGGATTTTGGTGCAATGATAGCATTTGAATTAAAAGGCGGTATCGAAGCAGGAAAAACATTAATGAATAATGTTAAGATGATATCTTTAGCAGTAAGTTTAGGCTGTGTTGATTCATTAATACAGCATCCTGCAAGTATGACTCATTCTCCTGTTCCGAGAGAAGAGAGGTTAAAAGCCGGAATTACTGATGGTTTAGTTAGACTTTCAGTAGGAATAGAAAATGTAGAAGACATTATAGCAGATTTAGAACAGGCTTTGGCTAAAATAAAATAAGATGATAAAACCCCACTCTTTATATTATGAGTGGGGCTTATTTTACTCATTATCAACTAAAGCAAACATCAATGTTCCTTTGCAGGCTACTTCATCACCTACATATGCAATTGCTTCTGCTTTACCTATACCTCTCCTAAACGAAATAAGTTCTACTTCCATTCTCAATGTATCTCCCGGTTTTACTTGTTTTTTAAATCTAGCATTATCTATTCCTGCAAACACAGCTAATTTCCCTTTATTTTCTTCAAGACTTAATACCGCTACTGCTCCAACTTGAGCCATAGCTTCTACGATAAGTACTCCTGGCATTATAGGGTTGCCCGGAAAATGTCCTTGAAAGAAAGGCTCATTTATTGTTACATTTTTTATTCCTACGACCTTTTTGCCGTCTTCTATTTCAATGATTTTGTCGACTAAAAGAAATGGATATCTATGTGGGATGATTTTTTGAATATCAACGTTTGTAAGCATAATATTCCTCCTTGCGAAAAATTTTTAAATAATATTAATAAAATTATATTTTATATTTTATCATAAAAATCTGTCATATATTATTCAAATCATTGATTTTGTCTAGTTTGATTGTATATTCTTATTGACATAAAGCAACTTGATGATATAATAGAATATGATGGATTTTTGTCAAAATATTGCTAGTGTTCAATAAATGAATATAATATTTTTAATGAATCACAAATATATAAGATGTAAATATTTTATCATAATTTTTATATTTGAAAAGCTGGTAACATCTGCTTTAATACGTCTAAATTAAACAAGCAGAAAGTTACCAGCTAATATATAAAACATAGTTAATTGTAATATAATTCAGATTTTGAACACTAGTATAAAATAATATTAATATTTTTCTAAAAGGGGGGAATTTTTTGTCTCTACTTGAGCTAAAAGGCATAACACGAAGTTATAAAAATGGTCAAATCCAAGTAAATGCATTGAATGGAATTGACCTAAAAATTGAAGATGGAGATTTCGTGTCCATTATGGGGCCATCTGGTTCTGGCAAATCAACATTATTAAACATAATAGGATGTCTCGATCTCCCAACATCAGGTACATATATGATTAGAGATAAACATGTGGAAAAATTAAGAGATGGACAGCTAGCCGACATTCGAAATCAATTTATCGGTTTTGTATTTCAGCGTTTTCATCTTTTACCTAATTTAAGTGCATTAGAAAATGTTGAATTGCCACTTATTTATCAAGGTATTTTAGGTAAAAAACGCAAAAAAATTGCTAAAGAAGCATTAGAGGCTGTAGGTTTAGGAGATAGAATGAATCATTTGCCATCCCAGCTCTCTGGTGGAGAGCAGCAGAGGGTAGCAATAGCTAGAGCTATATCGAGTAATCCCTCCTTAATACTTGCAGACGAACCAACAGGTGCATTAGATTCGCGCACAAGTGAAACCATAATGAACATATTCCAAAAATTAAACAGAGAATTAAAAATTACTATAGTACAGGTAACCCATGAAAGAAAAATAGCCTTATATGGACATAAAATATATCATCTTTTAGATGGAAATATAGAAAAAGTTGAAATATTGGACAAGTCAACAGTAAAAAGCGTCTAAAAAAATTAAAATTTAGAAGGGTGATAATATGTTACAGCGTGTGATGATGATAATACTTATATTATTAATAGTATTAGGCGGTGGACTTTATGCCTACAAACAATTAATGCCAGCAGAAGTAAAAGAGGTAACAGGTCCTGTCTATGCAACAAAAAAAGTAGTAAGAGGAAATATTTCTGTAGGAGTTGAAACAAGTGGTAGACTTGATGCTACACATGGTGGTGGAATTAGAGTGCCTGAAAATATAGACCTTGATGGCCTTTCGATAAACTACATAATAGATGAGATATTAGTAAAAGAAGGAGACCACGTTAAAAAAGATCAATTAATAGCAAGATTAAAATCAACTCAAATTGAAAAAGAAATTGATAGTAAAAAAGAAAGTTTAAAGATGAAAAAAGAACAGTTAGCCGAAATGACAGGTACTCCTTTAGAAGAAATAGATAATATAAACCCTGCAAAAGGTATTACTGTAACAGCTCCTATCAGCGGAAGAATTATAAATTTAAAGGTAGAAGAAGGCGATAAATTAGAACTTGGATATCTAGTATGTAGAATTGTAGACGATTCAAAATTCAAAGTAAGAGCAAAATTAACACCTGTAGAAATAAAAAGAGTAAAAGAAGGGCAAAAGGTTGTTTTACGTTTCTCTAATTTTGACAATCTATATGAAGGTACAATAACCGAAGTTAGTCAAGACCCAGTACCAGATAAAGATAAAGATGGAAATCCTAAAGGTTTCGTATACTGGATAACTGTAGTAGCTAAAAATCCTGGATTAGTTCAGCCTGGTATGGAGGTTTATGTAGGTTTACCAGATGACAACAATCCTTCTTTTGCAAATTTCTTTGTTAATAAAGCTAGTGTAGATAGTTTTATAGAAGAAAAAAGAGTTATCAATAGAGCAGAAGCTATAGTGACAGAAGTTTTCGTACATGATATGGAAGTTATAAAAAAAGGCGAACCTATCTTATCAATGGCTGGAGCTGATACTCAAAAAATGATTCAAGACAAGCTAGAAGAAATTAAATTACTTGAATTAGAAATAAGCAAATTAAAAAGCAGTTTAGAAAATTTAGAAATAAGGTCAAAGCTAGACGGTATAATCGCATATATCAGTATTGAAGAAGGAGAAACTGTAAGACCTGGTAGATGGATTGGTTCTGTATTTAATACAAATGAAATGGAAGTATGGACACAGGTTGATGATATAGACATAGTTAATGTTAAACAGGATGCTCCTGTTAAAGTAACAGTAGATGCTATTCCTGGTGAAGTATTTGAAGGTAAAGTTATCGATGTTTCAACAAGAGGAGAAAATAATAACGGAATAACAAAATATGATGTAATCATTCAAGTTAAAGGCGGACCTAAATTAAAACCCGGTATGCAGGCAAATGTATATATCGATGCTGGAAGTGCTGAAAATGTGCTATTAGTACCTATTGAAGCAATATTCGAAGAAGATGGAAAATTCATGGTGGAAGTACTAGAACCAAACGGAACTGTAAAAGCAGTACCCGTAAAACTAGGGCTTATGAATGACCGCTATGCGGAAGTAAAAAGTGGATTAAAAGAAGGTGACCTTGTAATAACAGGAAGCAGTGCAGACATACTTCCAAGCGAACATATAAAATCTAATGACACATTGCTGCCAGATAAGAATAATAATTCCAAAGAGCAGCAAAATACAGATTCAAAAACACAAGAATAAGGAGGAATAAGTAAATGACTAATAAAATACTTTCCTTCTTTATAAGATGTTGGTTTGCTGCAAAAATGGCTGCTCATGGAATTTTATCTAAACCTTTAAGGTCTGCTTTGACAATATTGGGAATTGCAATAGGTGTTGCTTCTGTAATAAGCTTAATGGGTATAGGTGAAGGAGCCAGAAAAGCTGTTATCGAACAATTTGAAAGTTTTGGTTCTAATGTTATCATAATTAAAGCCCATAAGCCTTTTGTGGAATTTGATGCCGAAGAAGCACAGGAATTAGTCGAAAGAGTAGAAGGGTTAGAAATGGCTAGCCCCGTTATTAAAACTAATACATTAATAAGATGGAAAAGGACAAGAGGAAATATAGATATAATAGGTGTAAATGAACAATTTCCTCAAATCAGAGACCATAAAGTTATTTCTGGCCATTTCTTTACTAAACTTCATGTAACACAGCGTGCGCCCGTTGCAGTTTTAGGATATAACATAGGAAGAGGTTTACTAGGAGGAAGAAGTCCAGTTGGACGTACTATAAAACTAAATGGTGAAAATTATAGGATTATCGGAGTTCTTGCACCTAAAGGCGCAGGTAATGCAGACGATATAGATAATAAAATTTTAATCCCATATACCGCAGCACAGAAAATAGCTGAAAAAAGAACTGTTGAAGAAATTTGGGGAAAAGCCGCATCAAAAAAAGATGCAGATTTAGTAGTCGTACAACTTGGAAGAATATTTAAAAGAAAATTAGGAATAGATCAGAAATCTCCAACAGCCGCACTTAAATCTCAAAACAGTCCAAATGGCGAAAAAACTCTGGATTCAGATGGAGGCAATTTTGGCGAAGATAAGTCACCAAGAAATAATAATTCATTTATACCAACTAGAGGCGAAGATTTGATAACTATAACTAGTTTAAACAAACTTGTAAAAGAAGCCGATAAAGCTAATCGTGTAATGACATTATTATTAGGTGGAATAGCCGCCGTATCTTTATTAGTAGGCGGACTTGGTATAATGAATATAATGTTGGTTGCAGTAACTGAAAGGACTGAAGAAATAGGAGTAAGGAGAGCACTGGGAGCAAAACAAGGGGACTTATTGTTCCAATTCATTTTAGAAGCGTTATATGTAAGTATAATAGGCTCTATTGCTGGAATTGTAGCAGGAATATGGGGTATGAATATATTTGAAAAATATGGTTTTGAAACAGCTATAAGTTTACAGGCCATAAAAGTATCGACCGTAGTTGCATTAGTCTCTGGTCTATTGTTCGGAGTATATCCTGCTGTATCAGCTTCATCAGTTCCACCTGTAGAAGCATTGAGAAGACAATAATAAAACATTTCACAAAAATAAGGGCAATTAAAACTGCCCTTATTTTTTATTATCTATTTTTTAATTTTCTTTCTGCTGAATAAATTTATTACTTTTCCTTTCATATTCTTTGTTTCTTCGATTAAATTATCTGTTCCTCCTAAATATTTAAAAATTTCTTTTCCAAATTTACTCACCTTTATTTTATCAATATCATATCCATATTTTTTGTAAGAAACGTTTGCATCTTCTTTAAAACTTATTTCTAATAACCCTAAATAACTAAAATATTTCAATATTCTAGAGTTAAATACCTGTGCTACATGCATACAACCCGGAATAACTGTTGGTACTAAAAACCCAAATATATTAGCCTCACTGCCTTCAAGTCGGTGTAAAATAGTTACATTCTCATAGTCATAATATCTACATGTTTCTAAACGTGCTAAAATTTTTGCAAATTCTTTTCTATTCTGATACTCTTCTTTTATATCCTGAAGCCCTATCTCGTTCCAATCCATTTTATTCCAAATATAATCTATAAATACGGCAATTTTTTCATTTATACTTAACTCATCATATTTAGAAATATTGCTGCTGATAGATATATTATCTTTATCATCAATTGTTAAAATAAAATTATCTACACCAAATTTATAAAAAAGATGTAAAATAGGGATATCTATTTGATTAACAGTCTTTTTAACTTCAATACTGTTTATCATCATATCATTTAAATTTAGCAAATGTTTTCTTTGAATATATTTGTTTAACTTTGTAACTTTAACTTTATTTTTAGCTATGTAATCTATATAAGTATCGAAATCAGTTATAAATGAATTATTTTCATCTAGTATATACTCATCAATAATATTTTTAAGTTTTTTATCTATTTCAAACTCGATACTCACGATTTCATCTTGATAATTATCATCAAACCAATCCTCAAATGATATCTTACGCTCTATCACATCTTTATATCTAACAAATTTTTCTATATAATAATCTTTATTTTTTAATATATCAGTAATTTTATTATAATTCTCCGCATCAATATATTTTTTCTTTTTTAAATAAGAAACAAATTTTCTTAATGTAGTAATATTTGAACTTAAATCATTTTTTGAATGAAAAAACATATCTATTATACCATCCATTATAAACTCTTCAACCATATCTGCATTAATATCAACTAAAGTAATATTAGTATCTTCTAGATAAAAACGATAAAATTCTCTTAAGTTTCTAATATGAACTTCAATAGTTTTTTCTGATAATCCTTTTTCATCTCTTAAATAGTTTTCAAATTCTTTAATCTGTTTTTCAATTCGTTTAATTTGTTTATCTTTTTTAAATCCATACATTTGACTCAAAATATAATATACTCTATTGCTGTATTTTTTTTAATATTCTCTGATTTTTAACATAGGTTCTTCCGATTTGCAGCTATAATAATCATTGAGAATACTATTTAATAATAAATTCTTAATCTTAATATCAATTTGATGAAATACAGCTATAAACTTTTTGCGTCCCAATAAATCCGATATACGTCCTAAAAAAACACTACCTATCTCAAACATATCAATATTTTCCGGCTGATATAAAATCTCTACTCTCTTACAAATTAAATCAAATACTGTTACATTATCTCCTCTTATATTAATAACTTCATATAGGCTTATATAGCTTCTCTCTCTTTCTTCTAGTATTTGTTTCTCATATTTAGATATTTCATGTCTTCTCTCTTCTAAAAAATGTCTAACAAAACTTTTCCCATAAGGTGTAATATAATCCATACTAAACCATGTATTAAATACTATATAAGTGTCTCTTTCATTTAATCCTATATAATCAAAACTTATTGCAGCATCTTGTAATCTGCCTTCTTTTAAAAAATCCTGAATGTATTTCATTAGTTTTAAAGTCACACCTTCATTCAGCCTAAGAATCATATCATTAGATAATTGTCTATAATAATCTTTATTTTTCCCCACAGTATCCCATTGACTTGCTAAAAAGTAGTATAGTATTTTTGAATGCGAGTCAATGACACTTAACATGAATGAAGAATTATTAAATAGCATTAGAGCTATAATTAAAGAAGAATTAAAGCCTGTCAAAGTTTCTATTCACAACATGGAAGATGATATCAATAGTATGAAAGGTGACATTAAAAGTATAAAAACTCTACAAGAAGAAGATCATTTAATATTGAAAGCATTAGAACATAAAGCAGAAATAAACAAAGCTGAACACGATAAAATAATAAATAATCTTGCACATTTAAACGGAAAAATAACCAATATGAAGAATACTCTAAAAAGTATTAAAGAAGACAATAAATCCATCATTGAAGTATTAGGCGAACATGAAATATCAATTAGAACTTTAAAACGCAGACCAGTATAAAAAATTTGTGCTTAAACGAAAATAAAAACTCCTTTCTAGCAATAATAAAAAATAAACAGTAGTGTAAAAACAAACTTTCCCTATTATAAAAGTATTGCCAAAATTATATGGTAATATACATAAACCCATATAATTTTGGCAATCATAGCAGACTCTACATTCTTTCCATGTTTACTTGTTTTAATCTTGCAATATCTGCCCAATTATTTGCTGTAGCTTCTTCAATTCTATAAATTGCCCTTTTTATCGTTTGTACATCTCCTTTTATATATGCTATATCATTTCTCATTTGATCATGTTCTGCTTTATTCACTTGTGCTCGATGTTCTAAAGCTTTAACAATTTCATAAGTTTCATCTACTTTATTTTTCATACCAGCCATTTCAACTTTTACGTCTCTTACTTCATCTCTTATACCTTTTATATCGCCCTGCATACCCTTCATTTCACTGTGCATGCCATTAATCTGACTCTTCATGTCTTTCATTTCACTCTGCATACCATTAATTTGTCCCTGCATGTTATTCATCTGATTCTGCATACTCTTCATTTCGCTTTGCATATCATTAATCTGACTCTTCATGCCTTTCATCTCATTCTGCATACCATCAATTTGACTCTGCATGCTATTCATTTGATTCTGCATACTATCAATCTGACTCTTCATGCCTTTCATTTCGTCTTTTAAAGGTTTTAATTCCTCTTTAAGCATATCTCTAATTGTCAATAATAATTCCTTTTCCATAACCACACCACCCCAATATAATTAACACAAAAAACACTTCATCACTACCATTATAAATTAATTTAAAAATTAATGCAATTTTTATTTTCTATAACTTCAATTCGTAATATGAAAAATTAAATTCATTTATGCTATACTAAAGCTAAAATAGGATCAAGGAGTGATTGAATCTCTTCGCTACAAGAACTATACAATTTTATAAATTCTAGGAAGTTGAAGATTGCAAAGTACCTACCCCTGTAGATTATTACTTTCTTTTCTTTTTTACATACATACTTCTTTATAGCTACTGGTAAACTTTTTTTGGCATACTTTTGCCCTTCTTCTGTGTTTTTGTATATTTGAAAATACATATATCCTATCAATAACATAACTATATGAAATACTATAAAGTTGTATTTTGTACTTTTAAAATCTTCTAATTTCCAAAATTC
>NZ_FQXO01000043.1 GCF_900129995.1 Caloranaerobacter azorensis DSM 13643
CATTCATTATTTGATGGTTTTCGTATTTATTTCTGATATAAGTTAGCTTTTTTTCTAGCTTTTTTGGAGTAGTTCTCCTAAATAGTGCTCTCATTATTTCATAATTAGTTAACAACCTAAAATCTCCGATGTTTTGTTTATAGTCTTGATTAAGGAGTATTATATACATGTTTTCAAAATGTCTGTACTTGTAAATATAATCTATAACCTTTGATTTGAATTTTTTGTCTTTTATTCTCATTTTATATGTTCTTATATTTTTATTCCCGGCTATAGATTTACTCATTTTTTTAACTCCCTCTATAATTTTTCTTAACTATCTTTTGAATTTATAATTGTTTTAAGGTTTTTATAAGTTTTTATAAATATTTTGTAACTGTTAATTAGCCTCTCAATACTGTATTTTTAGCAAAGTCTATAAGTTCATCTACTGCTTCTGATATATTTCTATATTCTATTATTTTATCAAAATGTCCTACTTTATCTATTGAATATTTATATAATGGATCATAATATTCAACCATTAATTCCTTTACTACATAATCGAAATTTCGCATTTTTACTTGTTTTATCAACTCTTCAACCTTATTATATCCTAATCTTTTTTTTAGTTTATTAATCGACTCTATTATTAATTCCTCATTATAATCTCGTATATTAACATATTCATCGATTATGTTTTTTATTCTATTATCTAAACTAGTCTTTATTAAAATATGATAACCATTAGTGATATCGTCATAAAGAAAATCATGAATAACAACTTTACCTATTCTTTTACTTTCACTTTCTACAAACATATAGTTATTTTTTACTTCTTTCAATTTCTTTAATAACATTGAATCAAATTTTTTTTGTGTGCTTGATTCTTCCTTAAAATATATGTTACCAAAAACAGAACCACTATTTTGGGCCAAATACTCTAAATTCAGAACAGGTTCGCCACGTCTTTCTAACAACGTTAATATTTTGGTTTTCCCTGTTCCTGTATACCCATGTAAAACAATAAACTTGATTTTATTATCATATTCCTCCAATGTTTTTAGAACATAACGTCTATAACTCTTATAGCCACCTTCAATTAAAAAAACATTTAATCCCATCGCATCTAAAACTTTTGCTACAGATTTACTTCTCATCCCTCCTCGATAACAAAATAATACTATTTCTTTTCCATTTTTCTTTATTTTATTAGCTAAAGAATAAAAATCTACTAATTTTTTCGATGCATATTCAAGTCCTAAAACTTTTGCTTTTTCAACATCAATTTGTTTATATATATACCCTATTTCTTCACGTTCCTCATTAGTCAATATAGGCATATTAATTGCTCCAGGAATTGTATCAATTTTATATTCATTCGGACTTCTTACATCTATATAAACCATATTATCTTTATTGATAATATCTTCTATTTTTACTACGTTTATCATTAGTAACACCTCTTACTTATAAATATTATAGATTAATTAATCTTTTAAATCTTCCTTTGTTACTAATACTTTTCTCGGTTTGCTCCCTTCATATCCACCCACTATACCTCTTGCCTCCATTTCATCAATGAGCCTAGCTGCTCTAGAATATCCAATTCTAAATTTTCTTTGCAATAAAGATATAGATGCCTGTCCATGTTCTACAACCAGTTCAATAGCTTTTTGTAGCAATTCATCTACAGCTTCGTCGTTGCTTTCAACTTTATTATTAACACTTTCTAATAATTCATTTTTATAGTTTTCCTCATTATTATATTCTCTTAAATATGCAACAATTCTTTCTACTTCTTTGTCACTTATATAGGCTCCTTGAACTCTGATAGGCTTTGAAATACCTACTGGATAATACAGCATATCTCCTTTACCTAAAAGTTTTTCTGCGCCATTCATATCCAAAATCGTCCTTGAATCGGCTTGCGAGGATACAGCAAAAGATATTCTTGAAGGTATATTTGCTTTTATAGTACCTGTTATAACATCAACAGACGGTCTCTGAGTTGCTATGATTAAGTGAATTCCTGCAGCCCTTGCCATCTGTGCTAATCTACATATACTTTCTTCTACTTCATTTGGAGCTACCATCATCAGATCTGCTAATTCATCAATAATTACTACGATTTGAGGTAATTTCTCGTCAATTCGTTCTTTATCTAATTTTTTATTATAGCTATGCAGATCTCTAACTCCCATTTCAGAAAATAATTTATATCTTCTTGTCATTTCGTTTACAGCCCAATTTAATGCAATAGAAGCCTTTTTAGGATCAGTAACAACAGGTATTAATAAATGCGGTATTCCGTTATATACACTTAATTCAACTACTTTTGGATCTATCATTAATAATTTTACTTCATCAGGCCTAGATTTAAAAAGAATGCTGACTATCAAAGTATTTATACAAACACTTTTACCAGAACCAGTAGCTCCTGCTATAAGTAAATGAGGCATTTTTTCTAAATTTGCTACTATAGGATTTCCAGCTATATCTTGACCTAAAGCAAAAGGAATTTTTGTTTTTATATTCATATATTCTTTTGATAACAATACTTCCCTAATTCTAACATCAGACTTTATTTTATTTGGTACTTCAATACCTATTGCAGATTTACCTGGTATTGGTGCCTCTATTCTTATATCAGAGGATGCTAAACTTAACGCTAAATCATCAGCTAAATTCACAATTTTACTTACTTTAACACCAGGTGCTGGCTGTAATTCAAATCTAGTAATAGTTGGTCCTTTACTGACTTGTACAACCTTTGCTTCGATACCAAAATCAAGCAATGTTCTTTCTAATTTTTTTACGTTGTTAATTATTTCTGTCTTATCATTTGTCGTCTGTCGGTTAATAATATTATCTAGTAAATCGATAGTCGGCAATTTAAAGTCTTCCAAAGTAGCAGAAACTTTATCCTGTACACTATTAATATTATCATTAGAATCATCTTTTACGAGTTTAGGCTTATCATCTTGTTGCTTCTCAATATCTTTTGTAAAATCCAATATCTTTATTTTTTCATCAATTTCAGTTTCTTTTAATATGTTTTCTTTTTTCATGTTTTCTATAATATCTATTTTCCGTTTTTCATCTAAATTAACTCTATTTCTCTGATTTTTAAATGTTTTAATAAAAAATTTTTTTATCAATGAATAACAATTTTTTAGCATTTTAGTATAACTAATCTTTATTAAAAGAGATATCATAATTAATATTGTGGATATTAATATAATATATGAGCCTAATAAACCAAATAATTTTAATAATATAAATGCAAAAAAAGCACCTAATAATCCTCCACCATACATATTGCTAGCATAAACAATAGATATTTTTATTTTTTCAGCTAAACTCATATTTTCTATTAATGGAAAAACTCTCATTTCAAATAAAGTTAATAAACACAAATATAACATTAACAAATATATTATTTTTCGGATACGACTATTGTTAAATTTACTGAAAAGAAATAATATACCTATAATTAAAATTAATACAGGAAATAATATGCTCCCGGCACCTGTTAATTTTAATATTTTATCTCTAATCAAATAATTAATATAACCATTTGAATAATTATACAAACTTGTAAATATCAATATAGAAATTGTTATTATTATAATTCCTAGAATTTCCTTACCTATATTATCAATACTTTGCTTACTTTTTTTTCTTTTATTTTTGGTTTTTTTACCTTTTTTATTACTTGTTTTTACCAATATGATCACCTCATAGAATAATTCTACAAAGTTTATAATAAACCTCTATTTATGTATCTATTTTATTAACTCAAATAGAATAACAATTAAACCTAAAAACCATACATAATATGAAAAATAATATAATTTCCCTTTTTCTAATATTTTTATTAAAAACTTTATTGCGAAAATACCTGTTATACAAGATGATATTATACCAACTATTACCATTAAGAAGCTTACACCTGATAAACTATTAGTAGTTAAAGTTTTAGATAATTCCAATAAAGATGCGCCAAAAGTTGCTGGTAATGCTAACAGAAAAGAAAATCTAGTAGCATTTTTTTTACTCAATCCCATAAATAGCCCACCTACTATTGTTGAACCTGACCTGGATAATCCAGGAGTTATTGCCATACCTTGAAATGTTCCTATTATAAGAGCATCTTTAACTGTCATTTTATGAATAGATTTTTTTCCAGATTTTATTTTTTCAGCAGCCCAAAGTAATATTCCAGTAAATATTAAGGCTAATCCTATAATTATAGTTGTATTATAAAAGCTCTCAAAAATATCTTCTAATAAAATTCCCATTAATGCTGTTGGTATTGAACCAATAATAATCATTATTCCTAATTTCCTATATTCATTGTTTATTACTACTTTCTTATTTTTTAATAAATCAATAATAAACCCGATAAATTCACTTATTATGTTGACTATGTCTTTAAAATATACAATAAAAATCGATATCAGTGTTCCAAAATGCAACATTACTGTAAAAAAAAGATTGCCTTCATCGATATTAAAAAGTTTCTGTAATAAAACTAAATGACCCGAACTGCTGATAGGCAAAAATTCTGTAATACCTTGAAATATTCCTAAAAAAATTGCTTTTAATAAAGACATATTACGACCCCCTCTTTTAATATAAAAATATCGATATTAAAACAAGTATAATATTTTACTCAAGTAATTATAACATATTTTATATATAATATACTATTCTAATTACTCATTTCTAAATTCATCAATCATAGACTTTAATTTATTTAATGCCTTATTTAAACCTCCTACTTCATCGATTAGCCCATATTCAACTGCTTCTTTACCAATTAGTATAGTTCCTACATCATTAGCAATTTCATCTGTATCATACATGAGTCTTAAAAAAGTTTCTCTATTAATCCTAGATGTTCTCAAAACAAAATCAATAATTCTTTGTTGCATTTTTTGGAAATACCTAAATGTTTGTGGTACGCCTATGACAAGCCCCGTCATTCTAACCGGATGTATAGTCATTGTTGCTGTTGGAACTATAAAAGAATAATCACTTGATGTAGCTAAAGGAACTCCAATACTATGACTGCCTCCTAAAACTAAAGATACTTTTGGTTTACTTATACTATTTATCATTTCTGCAATAGCTAAACCTGCTTCTACATCACCCCCTACTGTATTCAAAATGATTAAAAGTCCTTTTATTTTAGGATTTTGTTCTACACTAACCAATTGGGGCATAATATGTTCATATTTAGTTGCTTTTTTTTGCGGAGGTGCTACTACATGTCCTTCTATCTCCCCAATTATACTTAATATGTGTATATCAGTTGGCAAATCTGGACTTCTTTGAACTCCTAATTCCTTGATGTTTTTAGTTATTTCTAAATCTTTATCTTTTTTTTCGCTTTCTCCATCACTTGTTGTTGACATAATTTTTTTATGGTTAAGTCTATGTTCGTTATAATGATCTTTTAAAAACTTTTCACTATTCATATTTTTAAGCTCCTCCCAATTTTAATTATAAAATCTTGATAATAATATTTTTTACTGTAAAATCATTAATATACAAAAAGAAAAAGTAGACATCACGTCTACTCCTTATCTAAGTTAAATTCCTTATGCAAAACTTTGATTGCTTTATGTGCATCTTTTTCTTTTATTAAACACCAAATGGTTGTATGAGAATCAGAAGTTTGTAATATGTTTATTCCTTCGTTAGATAATGCATTTACAATTTTAGCCATTACGCCTGGTACTCCTCTCATTCTATTGCCAATAATACTTAATTTACAACAATTATCAATCAAATCATATTTTATGTTACTTTCATCAAGTATTCTTTTTAATTTGAATAAATCATTCTTATCTATGGTAAATATTTTTCTATCTAACAATAAGTTAATTAAATCAAGACTTATATTATTTTCAGCAATTTTATTTATTAACTCCTGCATTTTCTTTTCATTACCATTCGAATAAATAATAATCTGTACTCTTTCTCCTTTATGTGTAATAGCAGTAATGATATTATCTCTGTTTTTATCTATTGAATGATTATATCCTTCAGTATAAGTGATTAAAGTACCATCGCATTCGTTTAAAGTATTTTTTATTACAACTTTTAAATTTGCTCTTTCGGCAATCTCAACTGCTTTTGGGTGAATTACCTTTGCTCCATTTTCTGCCAATTGATAAACTTCGGAATAACATATTTTCTCAATTAATTTTGCTTCTGGTACAATTCTTGGATCAGCAGTCATTATACCATCAACATCTGTATATATTTCTACAACTTCACTCTTTAAAGCTTCACCTAAAATAACTGCAGTTGTGTCGCTACCACCTCTACCTAATGTCGTAATTTCGCCATTTTCATTTGCTCCTTGAAAACCAGCTACAATTACAATTTCATTATGAGAAAGATGTTTCATAATTCTTTCTGGATTAACTGAAATTACATTCGCTTCACCATAATTTGAATCCGTTAATATTCCTGCTTGTTGACCAGTAAGTACAACACTCTTATAGCCTCTTCTATTAATATGATCTGATAGAACAATAGCTGATATTATTTCTCCACATGCCATTAGTAAATCTAAATCTCTTTTACTTATATTTTGTCTGTTTACAAGACTTATGAGTGAATCTGTAGCATATGGTTCCCCTTTCCGTCCCATTGCTGATACCACTACTACTACATTGTACCCTTTACTAAATTTATCAATTATTTTTTTTACTACCCTTTCCCTATTTTCAAATGTTGAAACCGAAGTCCCTCCGAATTTCTGAATTAAAATCCTCATAATTCCACCCCAAATATATATTAAATATATTATATCATATTATTTTTTTAACTCTACTCATTTTATAATATGAATATAATACCAATATTGTTAATATTAATTTTCATCTAATTCAATTATTATCATATCATTACCAATTTTTCTAATTGCCTCCCATGGGATTTCGATTTCTGTACGGTTTCTTAAAATATTTAACTGTAATGAATTATCAGGAACAATTAAGTATCTTATTTTACCTGTTTTTTCATCTATTACTAAATCTGAATCAGCAACCAGACCTAATCTTCCTCCATCATTTAAGTTAACGATCTCTTTCCCTCCCAATTTACTCAATCGCATATAAGCTCCCCCTTTTTTCCTTTTTGTTTTTATAATCTTATGCATTATCTAAACAAATATTCATAAATATTAATTAAATACCAGTATGTCCAAAACCACCATAACCTCTTTTAGTATTATCTAATTCATCTACCTCTTTAAATTCAGCTTTTTCATACTTTACAAAAACAAGTTGAGCAATTCTATCGCCTGGTTTTATTACAAATTCTTCATTCCCAAAATTTATTAATATTACTTTTATTTCACCCCTATAATCACTATCTATAGTCCCTATTCCATTAACCAATCCAATTCCATATTTTAATGCCAAACCACTTCTTGCTCTTATTTGCCCTTCATATCCTTCGGGAATTGATAAATAGATTCCTGTCGGTATTAACACTCTTTCCATAGGTTTAAGCACTACATTTTCATCAATATTAGCAAATAAATCAATTCCTGACGCTCCACTAGTCTTATAATCTGGTATTGGAAACTTACTTTTATTAACAATCTTTACTATCATATTCACACCTCTTTTTTATAATTTTACTTTACTTTTAATTTATTGTTCATTAAAAAAATAAAGATTACTAGAAACTAGTAATCTAGCCAATAATTTTTTTAAAGTTACTTTCAATCTGATTATTATTTATATCACCTACAAATGAAATATTGAGTCTATTAAAATCTAAAACCTCTTTTGCTATATTCTCAACATCTTCCCGCTGCACACTATCAATCATTTCTAAAATTTCTTTTGGCCTATAAATTTTTCCGTGTAACAATTCTGATTTACCCATAGAGGACATTCTACTAGACGTACTCTCAAGTCCTAAAATATAGTTCCCCTTTAATTGTTCTTTAGATTTATATATTTCGTCTGATGTCATTCCACCATTCTTTATTTTATCTATTTCTTCTGTTATCAATTGTAAAACAGTAGATACATAGTTAGGATTTAAACCTACATAGATTGTAAACATCCCTGTATCTTTATAGGATGATGGATATGAATATATTGAATATGCTAATCCTCTCTCTTCTCTAATCTTTTGAAACAGTCTTGAACTCATACTTCCACCAAAAATATTATTCAACACCATAAGGTGATACATTTCATTTGTTCCTTGAGGTACTCCTTTCATACCGAGACAAAGATGTAATTGTTCAGTATTTTTAGTTTTGCCCATGATCCTCCTATAAAACATTGGAGGACATTGTTCATCTTTTTCTTTTTTTACTGGAATCCAATTTGAAAAATATTTATATATTAATTCTATTGTTTTATCGGTATCAAAATTGCCTGCTATAGATATAACGGTATTATTAGGTGTATAATACTGTTTATAATAATCCAATACATTTTTTTTATTAATCTTTTCTAAAATACTGCTGCTTCCTAAAATTGGATAAGCCAGAGGGTGCCCGTCAAACATAGTTTGACAAATTAAATCATGTACTAAATCTTCAGGTGAATCTTCATACATATTAATTTCTTCAAATACTACATTTTTTTCTTTTATAATATCTTCCTCATTAAACTTTGAATTAAAAATCATATCAGCTAATACATCGACTGCAAGAGGTAAGTGTTCATCTAAAACTTTGGCGTAAAAACAAGTAAATTCTTTACTAGTAAAAGCATTTAATTGTCCCCCTACACTATCTATACTTTCTGCAATTTGTTTAGCAGTCCTATTTTCTGTTCCTTTAAACAACATATGTTCAATAAAATGCGATATTCCATTGTTACTTTGGTTCTCAAATCGAGAACCTATTTCAATCCAAATTCCTATTGAAACAGACTTTACATAAGGTATATTTTCTGTTACTATTCTTAGTCCATTTTCTAATACTATCTTATTAAACATTTCTTCCTCCTATAAATTGCTATTACTTATCTCTGTTTATTATAGAACAGTTTAATAATTATTTCAATAATATCATTAATTTTTAATAATATCACTTATTCTACCTATTTTATATCCCTCTTTTTTCAATGTTTCTATAATTACTGGCAGTGCCTTAATAGTTTCTCTTTTAGGATGCATTAGTACTATTGCTGAATTATGCGATTTACTAATAACTCTTTCAATGATCTTTTCTTTAGTACTATCATTTCTCCAATCAATCGTATCTATGCTCCACATTATCGTTTTATAATTCAAATCTTTAGCAGCTTTCACCGTATATTTATTATATGCTCCTGACGGAGGTGCAAAATACTTAGGCTTTACCCCTATAGTATTGTAGATAATCTTTTCAGCTTCTAATATTTGTTTTTTGTTAGATTCATAATTTAACTTACTATAATCTTTGTGTAAATATCCATGATTCCCTATTTCATGTCCATACGAATATATTTCTTTAAGTAATCCGCTGTTATTTTTCGCCCATCTTCCTGTAACAAAAAATGTAATTTTTATATCATATGTATCGAATATATTTAACATAGGTTTAATATATTCATTACCCCAATCTACATTACAAGCAAATGCAATAATTTTTTCATCAATATTGCCTTTATAGAAAATATCATCATTATTAAAAGTTTCTGTACTATTGTTGCTTAATGTTTTAAAAAATAGAACAAGAATACTTATTATTATTATTAATAAAATAAAAAATTTTTTTATAGTTCCATATTTAATATAGTAGATTTTCATAAAATCCCCCTTTCATTACTATCTTATTCAAAAAAAGTAATTTTATCAAAAAAGAATAGAACTTTCGGAAATAAAAAAAGACATAAACCATATTACGGCTCATGTCTTATTTTCTATCTTCTTCATTAGGTAATGCATCTTTTCTTGATAAATTTATTCTTCCTTGTTTATCAATATCAATTACTTTAACTAAAATCTCATCTCCTACAGATAATACATCTTCAACTTTATCTACTCTTTGTTTAGCTATATTTGAAATATGAACAAGTCCTTCTTTACCAGGCCAAATTTCAACAAAAGCTCCAAAAGGCGCTATCCTAATCACTTTTCCTAAATATATTTCACCAATGTTAACTTCTCTTACAATATCTTCTATCATTTTTATTGCTTTTTTACCTTTTTCTACATCAGCTGAAGCTACCATTACCTTTCCATTATCTTCAATATCTATTTTTACTCCTGTTTCCTCAATAATTTTATTTATCATTTTACCGCCTGGACCAATAATTTCTCTAATTTTATCTGGATTAACGTTTATAGTCAATATTCTAGGTGCATAAGGTGAAAGCTCTTTTCTAGGTTCAGAAATAACTTGATTCATTTTTTCAAGAATATAGAATCTTCCCTGTTTAGCTCTTTCTAATGCTTCTTTTAATATTTCCCTTCCTATACCAGGTATTTTTATATCCATTTGTATCGCTGTAATACCATCTCTTGTACCAGCTACTTTAAAATCCATATCTCCAAGAAAATCTTCTAATCCTTGTATATCAGTTAATATAACAACTTTTTCTTCAGATTTAATTAATCCCATAGCTATTCCTGCGACTGGCTTTTTGATTGGAACACCAGCATCGAGTAAAGCTAATGTACTACCACAAACACTAGCTTGTGAAGTCGAACCATTTGAACTTAAAACTTCCGAAACTAGTCTAATTGTATACGGAAATTCTTCTTCGCTAGGTATTACTGGTTCTAATGCTCTTTCTGCTAAAGCCCCATGTCCGATTTCTCTTCTTCCAGGGCCTCTCAAAAATCTAGTTTCACCAACACTATATGGTGGGAAATTATAATGGTGCATATATCTTTTAGATTCTTCATCTGTTAATCCATCTAAAATTTGTACATCTCCCGGCGCACCTAATGTTGCTATTGTCAATACTTGTGTCTGACCTCTTGTAAACAGTCCTGAACCATGAGTTCTCGGTAATAATCCAACCTCACAACTTATCGGCCTGATTTCATCTACTTTTCTGTTATCTGGTCTTATTCCTTTTTCTAAAATTAATTTTCTTACTTGTTCTTTTGTTATATTATAAATTGTTTCTTCTATATCTTTTTGATTGTCAGGATACTTCTCTAAAAAATAGTTCATTGTTTCTTGACTGACTTTATCCATATTTTCAAGACGTTCTTGTTTATCAACTGTCTGAATTGCCTCTATCATTTTCTCTGTCGCATATTCTCTTACTTCTTTTTCTATAGTCTCATCTACTTTATATAAAATAACTTCTTGTTTTTCTTTGCCTACTTCAGCTACAATGTTATCGATAAATTCACATATTTTTTTAATTTCTTCATGTGCTAACATTATTGCATCAAGCATAACATCTTCAGGAACTTCTTTTGCTCCTGCTTCAACCATCATTACGGCTTCCTTGGTTCCAGATACTATTAAATTCATAATCGACTTTTCTCTCTGTTCACTTGTAGGATTAATTATAAACTCACCATTTATTAAACCTACTGAAACAGAACCTGTTGGCCCATTGAAAGGTATATCTGAAACTGATAATGCTATTGATGAACCTATCATAGCTACTATGTCTGGGGTACAATCTTGATCAACCGATAACACAGTTGCTATAACCTGAACATCATTTCTGTAACCTTTTGGGAACAATGGTCGTATTGGTCTATCTATTAATCTAGATGTTAATATAGCTTTTTCACTAGGCTTACCTTCTCTTTTTATGAAGCCTCCAGGTATCTTACCTACAGCATATAATCTTTCTTCAAAGTCCACACTCAATGGGAAAAAATCTATGCCTTCTCTAGGTTCTTTAGATGCAACTGCAGTAACCAAAACTACCGTATCCCCATAGCGGACTAAACAAGCCCCATTAGCTTGCTCTGCAACTTTCCCAATAGAAACAGAAAGTTTTCTTCCCGCTAATGTATACTCAAAAACTCTTTCTTCCATATTCTACCTCCTTCTCTGTTTAGTTTCTTGACATTTTTATATTATATCCTTAATTACAAAAATAATCCAGAACAAATGATAAAATAATAGAGCGGGACCCCCCCGCTCATAGATTATTTTCTTAGACCTAATCTTTCTATCAAATTTCTATATCTCTCAATATCATTCTTTTGTAGGTAATTTAATAATCCCCTTCTCTTTCCAACCATTTTAAGTAATCCTCTTCTTGAATGATAATCCTTCTTATGAACTTTTAAATGTTCATTTAATTTATTGATTTGATAAGTTAAAATAGCAATTTGAACTTCTGGGGATCCAGTATCAGTATCATGTAATCTGTACTCTTCAATTATTCTTGTTTTTTCCTCTTTACTTAAAGCCATAAAAACACCTCCAAATATTTTTTATACCTTTAGCCAAGACTAACGCCGGAGCTACGCTATTCTTAGCAAAAGGAGTCTAACATTGGTAGTTTAACATAAAACTTTGATTTTGTAAATATCTAATTAATATTTTTTAAAGTCTTTATATCTAATTTTACCTGTTCTATAAGTTTATTTACATCATCAAACTTTCTCTCTTTTCTTATAAAATCTATAAATTCAATTAGAATTGTTTTATCATATATATTTTCACTATAATCTAATATATGTGTTTCTATACTTAATTTTCCTCCATTGAAAGTTGGATTAAAACCAATATTGGTTATACTTGAAAATTTACTACCGTCAACTATTGTATTAGTCTTATAAACACCGGCTTTAGGAATAACGATATCCGAATCAAATGATATATTAGCCGTTGGAAATCCTAATTTCCTACCAATACCACGTCCTCTAATCACTTTCCCCTCTATTAGATATTGCCTTCCTAATAGTTTATTAGCTAAACTTATTTCACCTTCTCTAATAAGTTCTCTAATTTGAGTACTACTAACAAGTATATTATCCTTTGTTATTGGAGGAACAACAATAACATCAAAGTTATATTTTTCCCCCATTTCTTTTAAATATTTAACATCACCTTTAGCCAAATAACCAAATTTGAAATTAAAACCAACAACCACTTTTCTTACATTTAATATATCTACTAATATTTTCTCAATAAATTCTAATGGAGTAAAATGCATTAATGTTTCTGTAAACTGAACTATATATAGAAGCTTAACCCCTAATTCTTTAAAAAGGGCTATTTTTCTATTCTTACTAATCAATATTTTAGGTGTATTTTTACCTTTTATTTTGCTTGTTGTATGATTATCAAATGTAAACACAGTACTAACTAGATTTTCTTTTTGTGCAATATCAACTGTCCGTTTAATTAAAGTCTGATGTCCTACGTGTAATCCATCAAAATTGCCCAATGCAACAACAGTCGGTTTTACTGATTTATTTGTAAGTTTTTTTACAATTTCCATAAAAAATCACCTTTATATCAGAACCTTTTCCATCCTAACGTATTTTTTATTTCTATCGACTATAACTTTTCCTACTCCAATGAACTCATTATTACAATAAACTCTTATCAAATCAAAATGTTTATATCTGCATTTTTTATCATCTATAGACATACTACCACCATTTATTAATCTCTTATAATGTTTGCTTTCAAAATTAATTGATTTGAACTTTTCTAATGCATAATCAATTGGTTTGATAATAGCATTAATATTATTATAATGTGATAACCCTTCTACTTCTTCTATTGTAAATGAATCACAAATATTAAAATTTCCCACTCTTGTCCTCAACAAAAAAGACATATAACCATAAGTATTTAAATAGTCTCCAATATCATTACATAACGTTCTTATATACGTACCTTTAGAACATTTAACATCAAATAAAACTTTTTTGCAATCTTTTATATCGATTATCTTTATATCATATATAATAACCTTCCTCGGTTTTCTAGGTATTTCAATACCACTCCGTGCTAATTCATACAATTTCTTTCCCTTATATTTTACAGCTGAAAACATAGGAGGAATTTGTTCAATTTCTCCAATAAAACTATTAAATGCTTTTATTATATCTGCTTCTGTTACTTTATTATTTGAACTGCAAATAACATTCCCATATTTATCTTGAGTATCTGTTTTACAACCTAAAGTCAATTCTGCTCTATACTCTTTAGTCTTATCAATCAAATATTCTGAAATCCTAGTGGCTTTTCCTAAACATATAGGTAGGACACCTGCTGCATTTGGATCAAGCGTACCAGTATGCCCTACCTTTTTTACTTTTAATGTTTTTCTAATAAAATTTACTACATCATGAGAAGACATACCTGTAGGTTTTAGTATATTAATTAAACCATTCATTCTATCACCTTAAATTAAGTCCTATTTCTCTAATTATAAGTTCTTTTGCTTCAGATATATTATTATAGATTGTACAACCAGAAGCTCTAATATGTCCTCCACCTTGAAATACTTTGGCTATACTAGCAACATCAACGTACGTTTTAGATCTTAAACCTATTTTTATTTCATCTTCTTTAATTTCCTTTAATATGCATGCAACTTCAACAGTTTCTATATCTCTTATATATTCTACTATACCGTCAATATCATTGAATTCTGCATTGTTTTTCATTAACATTTGTTGAGTCACTTGTACAACAGCCAATCTATTATCATAATATAACTCCAAAGTGTTTAATGCTTCAATAAATAATTTTGTACTAGCTAATGTTTTATTTTGGAAAACTTCAAACGTTACTCTTTTTAAGTCTATTTGCTTTTCTAAAAGTTTAGAAACAATATAATGTGTTTTTGGACGTGTATTATCATACCTGAAACTTCCTGTATCAGTTGCAATAGCTACATATAGACAAGTAGCTATTTCTTTATTAATATTCATATTTAAATAGTCTAATATATTATAAACTAATTCTCCTGTCGCAGCCGCTTTGTGGTCAACAATATTTATATCTCCATAATTTGTATTACTTATATGATGATCAATGTTTACTATATACCTAGCATTTTCTGTAATATGTTTAAATGAACCTAATCTATCTAAATCACTACAATCTAATACAATTAATAAATCGAACTTTTTATTCTCTTCATAATTTTTTAATTTACTAACTTGAGGTAAAAATTTATATTTATAAGGAATATCATCAACTTTAATCATAGTTATTTTTTTATTTATATTTTCCAAAGCTAAACCAAATCCTAACAAAGAACCTATACTATCGCCATCTGGATGAATATGCGATACTAAACAAATATCCTTTACTTCATCTAATTTCTGTTTTAATTTTTTAAATTCATCATTCATTTCCATTCTCATTTACTTTGGCTTTACTTTCCTCCTCTTGTTTTATTTTGTTTAATAATTGTGAGATATAAACACCTCTTTCAATTGATTTATCAAGACAAAATATTGGCTCTGGCGTATATCTAATTTTTAATTTGTTTCCTATCTCTTTCCTTATAAAACCAGTTGCATTTTTTAATCCAGTTAAAGTCTCTTCTCTTTCGTTTTCATCTCCTAAAATGCTTACATAGATTTTAGCATATCTTAAATCTTTAGTAACTTCTACTTCTGTTATGCTTGTCATCATTGAAATTCTTGGATCTTTAAGCCCTTCTTTTAATAATTCACTAACTATTTTCTTTATTTCCTCTGATATTCTCTTAAGTCTTTTGGAATTCATGAAGTCACCTTCCTTCATTTATCTTTTAACTTCTTCTAATGTATACGCTTCTATAACATCTCCTTCCTTAATATCATTATAATTTTCAATTCCTAAACCGCCTTCATATCCTGTTAGAATTTCTCTAACATCATCTTTAAATCTCTTTAAAGATGAAATATTACCTTCATGAATAACAACATTATCTCTTAATAACCTTATTTTTGAATTTCTTGTAATTTTGCCTTGTTGTACATAAATTCCAGCAACAACTCCTACATTAGGTATTTTAAATGTAGCTCTTACTTCAGCTCTGCCAAGTATAACTTCTTTGTATTCCGGCTCGAGCATACCTTTTATAGCTGCCTCTATATCTTCAATTGCATTATATATTATTCTATATGTTCTTACATCTACTTTTTCCCTTTTAGCTAAATCCATTGCTGGTGTAGTTGGCCTTACGTTAAATCCTACAATTATAGCATTTGATGCAGAAGCTAACATTATATCACTTTCAGTTATTGCTCCTACACCGCTATGGATTGTTTTTACCTTAACTTCGTCGGTACTTAATTTTTCTAAAGCCTGTTTTACAGCTTCGATAGAACCTTTAACATCTGCTTTAACAATAATATTTAAATCTTTTACTTCACCTTTTTTTATCTGTTCAAACAGAGCATCTAATGAAACTTTTTGAGTTGCTTTAAGCTGTTCAGTTCTCAATTTTTCTTTTCTATTTTCTGCAATTTCTCTTGCTTTTTTGTCATTTTCAACTACATATAAATGTTCTCCAGCATCAGGTACTTCAGATAAACCTAATATCTCAACTGGCATTGATGGAGTAGCTTTTTTTATCCTTTTACCTTTATCATCAATCATTGCTCTTATTCTACCATGTGCAGTTCCTGCAATTACAGCATCTCCGACATTTAACGTTCCTTTCTGAACAATTACAGTTGCTACAGGGCCTCTGCCTTTATCTAATTTAGCTTCTATTATCGTTCCCATAGCCTTTCTATTAGGATTAGCTTTTAGTTCTTGCATTTCTGCTACTAGTAATATCATCTCTAACAGTTCATCAATACCCTGTTTCTTTAGAGCTGAAACAGGAACAAAAATAGTATCTCCGCCCCATTCTTCTGGAAGTAATCCATGTTCTGCCAACTCTTGTTTTACACGTTCAGGGTTTGCCTCATACTTATCTATTTTATTAACAGCGACTATTATTGGCACATTAGCTGCTTTAGCATGATTTATTGCTTCTACAGTTTGTGGCATAACTCCGTCATCAGCAGCTACTACTAAAACTGCAATATCTGTAACTTGTGCTCCACGGGCTCTCATTGAAGTAAAAGCTTCATGTCCAGGTGTATCTAAAAAAACTATTTTTTTATCGTTAACTATTACAGTAGAAGCTCCTATATGTTGTGTAATTCCGCCAGCTTCTCTTGCTGTTACATTTGTTTTTCTAATTGCATCTAGTAACGAAGTTTTTCCGTGATCTACGTGCCCCATGACAGTAACTATTGGCGGTCTAGGTTGAAGAGTTTCTGGATCATCTTCAAAATCTAATAAATCTTCTTCTATTTTTTCGTTTTCTTCCTCTTCTACTTGGATTGACTTAACTTCATATCCATATTCTGAAGCAACGATACTAGCAGTATCAAAATCTATTTCTTGATTAATTGCTGCCATAACTCCAAGAGCAATCAGCTGACTAATTAATTGTGTAGGATTGACTTTTATTTTATCGGCCAAATCCTTTACTGTAATTTTTTTTCCTATATGAATAATATTTTTCTCTGTTTGCATTTCTTCTCTCTTATCCTTTACATTACTTTTTTTACTATTACTATTATTTTTACCTTTTGAATCTTTTTCTTCATTAATAAGTTCAGTTAGTAAATCAACAACTTCATCTTCTAATGTGTTCATATGGCTCTCTATATTAACATCTAATTCGTGTAATTTCGTCATCAGTTCTTTACTAGACATTCCTAATTTTTTAGCAAGTTGATAAACTCTGATCTTAGTCATATAAATCACCCCCTGTAATATTTAAAGGTGGCAGGAAATCACAGTAATTTGACTATTGCTTTTGAAAAATTATCATCACATATTGCTATTGTAGATATTAATCCTTTTCCTATACTACTACCTAAAATATCTTTACTTCCATAGATAATATGTTTAATTCTATATTTTTTGGTAAGTTTAATAAATTTATTTTTCGTATTTTCTGATGCATCACTTGCTATTATCAATAGTTTACATTTCCCTTTTTTTATTGCGATTTCACAGCCCATTTCTCCAAATTTTAAATATCCTGCTTTCATACCTAATCCTAACAATGAATAAAACTTATTCATTCTTAGCTAACTCCTCTTTTAATTTTATATAAATTTCTTGAGGAATATCGGTTTCCAAAGCTCTATTTAACCTTTTGCCTTTTACGGCTTTCTCCAAACAATCTATATTTCTACATATATAAGCTCCTCTACCATTAGCCTTTCCTGTTAAGTCTATACTAACAACACCTTCTTTATTTTTTACAATTCTAACTAGTTCCTTTTTAGGTTTCTGCTCATTACATCCAACACATTTTCTAAGTGGTACTTTCCTCTTTTTCACTATACCACCCCTTATATTTCTGAATTTTCTTGGCTTTCACTTTTAATATCTATTTTCCAACCTGTTAATTTAGCAGCTAATCTTGCATTTTGTCCTTCTTTACCAATAGCTAATGACAATTGATAATCTGGAACTATTACTTTGGCAGATTTCTCCTCTTCATTTACTTCTACACTGATAACTTTTGCTGGACTTAAGCTATTAGCAATAAATTCGCTAATATTTTTACTCCAGATTATAATATCGATTTTTTCACCATTTAGTTCGTCTACTATCGCTTTAACTCTAGTTCCTTTATGTCCGACACAAGCACCCACTGGATCAACATTCTCATCATTAGAATAAACAGCTATTTTAGTTCTTGACCCAGCCTCTCTCGCAATATTATAAATATCAACAATGCCATCATGAATTTCGGGTACTTCTAGTTCGAATAATCTTTTTACAAGTCCAGGATGAGTTCTTGATAATATTATCTGTGGTCCTTTTGTAGTCTTTTTGACTTCTAAAATATAAGTTTTAATTCTATCGCCCTGTTTATAAATTTCACCTGGAATTTGTTCTGTTGGAGGTAAAACACCTTCCGTCCTACCTAAATTAATAAGTACACTACTTTTACTTACTCTTTGAACTAAACCTGTTACGATTTCACTCTCTCTGTTTACAAACTCTTCATATATTATTTCTCTTTCTGCTTCTCTAATTCGTTGTAAAACTACTTGTTTAGCTGTTTGTGCAGCAATTCTCCCAAAGTTTTTAGGCGTTACTTCTATTCGTACTGTATCTCCAATTTGATAATTAGGATTTATTTCCTTGGCGTCCTCTAATTTTATTTCTAATAGCGGATTTTCGACATTCTCTACAACTACTTTTTTTGCATATGCTTTCACTTCGCCATTTTCTTTGTCTATTTCTACTTCAACATTTTGAGATGTTCCAAAATTTTTTCTATATGCAGTTTTTAAAGCTGCCTCTAATGCATCATACAATACATCTTTTGTTATTCCTTTATCTTTAACAATTTGTTCTAGAGCCTCTAAAAACTCGGCTTTCATATATACAATACCTCCCTGTTAGAAAATGACTGCCAAATTAATTTTAGCTAAATCTTTTTTATTTATCGTTATTAAACTACCTTGTTCTAATTCAATAGTTACAGTAGTTTCATTATAATCTTTAAGTTTCCCAATAAATTTTTTCTTTCCTTCAATAGGTTTATATAGACTAATTTCCACTTCTTTCCCTAGACTTTTCTTATAATCACTTTCAGTTTTTAAAGGTCTGTCTAATCCAGGAGAAGAAACTTCTAAATAATAATTTTCTTCAATAGGATCAATCTCATCTAATTTATCGCTTAAACGTTCACTTACTTTCTGACAATCCTCTATAGTTATTCCACCAACTTTATCTATAAATACCCTTAAAAAACGTTGAGAACCTTCTTTTACAAATTCTACATCAACAAGTTCAAAGCCATAATCTTCAACTATCTGCAATGCTATTTCTCTTGTTAACTCTTCAATTTCTTTTCTATTCATACACTTCACCTCCATCATATATAAAGTTATTTTTTGCTAAAATATATATCTTATACAAAACGACTGTCTGAATAAATTAAAGAGTGGGAATACCCACTCTTTCTTTAGTTACCTCTTATTTACTTCAAATATAACATATTCTATTTAAAAAATCAAATGTTAAATAAACTTACTTCAATTCGTAATATGAAAAATTAAATTCATCTATGCTATACTAAAGCTAAAATAGGATCAAGGAGTGATTGAATCTCTTCGCTACAAGAACTATACAATTTTATAAATTCTAGGAAGTTGAAGATTGCAAAGTACCTACCCCTGTAGATTATTACTTTCTTTTCTTTTTTACATACATACTTCTTTATAGCTACTGGTAAACTTTTTTTGGCATACTTTTGCCCTTCTTCTGTGTTTTTGTATATTTGAAAATACATATATCCTATCAATAACATAACTATATGAAATACTATAAAGTTGTATTTTGTACTTTTAAAATCTTCTAATTTCCAAAAT